>JBGAMO010000125.1:8540-14477 GCA_044222845.1 Phycisphaerales bacterium | reverse complement strand
ATCGCCGTCACGAACAACCTTCGTGAAGACGCCCGCCGAACTCATGAGCAGCACGGCGTTGGTGTTGTTGGTGGCGCCGGTGTTGGCCAGACCAGCATTGGTGACGATGGTGTCTGCACCGTTCACCATGGTGGAGCTGAACCCGAAACCCCACGTCACCCCGTTGAACTCGGACAAGGGCGTGCCCGCGGCAGAGTAGATCGTCGGAACCGCGTCGCCCGTCTTGGCCAGCATCCGCATCGTGCCGCCGATGGTGTCGCTGAATAGGGCGCCGGTGGCGGTCTGGGCGCCCGCCGCGTTTCGGAGCGAAGAAGAGAAGACGATGCGTCCCGCGTCGTTGAATCCGATCGCGGAGGTGCTGAAGTTGCGGTACAGGTCGGTGGCGCTGGGGGCGCCATTGGCCATCGGCGCGGCGTTACCCACGCGGGCGACGACTTCGAGCGATCCGCCGCGGTTCGTCGCGATCATCGAGGCGTTGCTGCCGACGCCGTTGCCGGTGGTGACGGTGCCCTGCAACGCGGTCGTGATGACGTACCGGCCGGAGCCGTTCATGGCCATCGAACCGCTCTGAAGGGAGCCCACACGCACAGCGCCGCCTGCATCAAGCGAGAGCACCGAGTCGTTCTGGCGAAGCGCCAGGTGGGCGTTGCCCGGGGTCCCGACCCACACGCCGGCGGCGTTGGCGGTCGCGCCGGAAATCACGACGGCGGGGGAGCCGGTGCCGGTGGTCAGGCTCCCAACGTAGCCGCTCTGACCAGCGTTATTGAAGAAGGGAGTGCCGGAAGCGACGCTCGAGTAGGTCGCGCCGCCGGTGTCCGGGGCGACATCGCCCGTCAGCATGGTGCGGCCGCCGACGCCGCCGCTGCTGGCGAACAGCCCGGTGCTGGCGCCCACGCGGAAGGCCCAGTCACCCGAATCGTTCACACAAGTAGAATTGAAGACGCTGTCGCTGCCGGTGGGGTACGTGCCACCACCGGGCCGAGCGCCGCCAGCCATCGCGACGTTCGCATTCCCGCTGTTGGAATGGAGGTACACGCCCTGAGGGTTTCCCGCGATTGACGCGTTGGCACGGAAGACGACCTTGCCGTAGGAGTTGATGGTCGGTTGCTGCTGGCCGATGTTCTGGAACGTGACTCCGACGCCCATTCCGGGGCCAAAGACACCATCGGTGCCGGTAAGGGCGATGGTGTTGTACGTCACGATGCCGTTGGCTGTGGAAGCCGCGGCGATCACAAGGGCGGTAATAGCGCAAAACTGACCGAACGCGTCGGACCGGGTCTTCATGTGGCTCTCTCCGTTTTTGATGAAATCTCTGTAACCGTCTCTGCAAACAATCATGACAACAAGACGACCTCAAGTCAAGTCATTTTTCGCCAGCATGCAAAAAATCAGCCGAAACGGTGCTTCGCTACCGTTCAAAACACGATCAAACGCAGCGCCTTGGGACTGCGGGCGTTGTTCGAGAAGCACCAGTGATTTCTTCGGGAGCGGGAAAGCTGTCAAAGCTGGGCGATCGGGCAACAGGCCCGGTCAAGCCATCTCAGAAGCAGCCGCCCGCCTCCCACGCGGCGAAGAACGTCGCGACGTCGCCGCCGTCGACACCGCCGTCAAGATTGACGTCCGCGGAAGCGTCGCCGGCCTCCCAAGCAGCAAAGAAAGCGTCCACATCGGAGCCATCGATGCCACCGTCCTGGTTGAAATCGGCGTAGCAGGAAACGAACAGTTCGAATCCGCTGCTTGTGCTCCCGCAGGCATTGCCGATCGAGAAATCGAGTTGGCCTGACTCAGAGGGCAGGATGGGGTCGATGACCAGCGTGTTGGTGTGCGCTCCGCTGATCCGACCGCCATCTTCGAGCGGGATGGAGTTCAGCAACCACGAATACGTGAACGGCCCGGAACCCGAGGCGTTCATCGTGAACTCAGCTCGTTGACCGGAGATTCGCACCGAGGAGTCTGGGAACTCGATGAAAGAGGGCGGCACGCACACGCCTCCGGTGAAAGTGTCGTCCATCGACCAGGAGAGAATGTCCTGGTCGGCGACCGCGCCGCCGGTGCCCGCGGTGAAACCGACATAGCCGCATTGGCTGAAGACCTCCTCGAACAGGATGTCATCGCCGAGAATATCGTGGAGATCGACGGGTGTATCGAAGGACATCGAGCCATCGACAATGACACGCATCAGCCCGGGCGTGTACTCGATGCGAGCGGTGTGCAGCTCGCCGTCGCAGAGATCCGTTCCGCCGAGCACGAGGTGGCCCAGCGAGAACGTGTCGGGGTACTCGTTGGGCGCGTTGCCGGCGGATTGCACGCTCACGTGCGGCGTACCGAACTCGTCGGGGAACCCGAAGGCGTCGAACTCCACGGCGAGGCATCGGCTGATTCCGGTGCCTCCGTTGGAGGCATAACCCAAGCCGCTCCCTCCGTCGCCGAGCGCGCCAACGCCTTCCTTCTGGATCACGAACGCCAGACCGTCGGCGCAGCCGTTGGTGATGCGGAATGTGAAGTCGGTCGCAAAGCCGTCGCCCAGTGACGCCATCGAATCAATGTACCAGACGGCTCCGGCCTGACCGGAGACAGCGTCGGTCAGCCGAAGTACATTGTCCGTGGGATGTGCCGAGCCGACGAAGTTGAAGTGGCTGGAATCCGAAAAATCAGGGAAGTTCGCAGACCCGCTGCACTCGGGCGCGGCTTCGTCTTCGCACGACCAGGAGAGGATTTCCTGATTGGCGGTCGCTCCGCCGGTGGCCGCGGTGAAGCCGATCCACGCGCACTCGCCGGGTCCTTCGTCGAACAGGATGTCGTCGCCGTTGAGGGCGTGCAGGTCGATCGGGACGCTCAGGGCCGTCGCTCCGTTATCCAGCACCACCGTGAGCGAGCCGGGCAGATAGGTGACTTGAACGTCGTGCGGCCGACCGTCGGCGATATCGCCGCCGATCAACACGTGGCCCAGGGAACCGGAATCGGACGAATCGTTCGCGCCGTTGCCGCGGGTCTGAAAGCTGATGTGCGGAGCGCCGAACTCGTCGGGAAAGCCGAAGGTATCGAACTCCACGGCGAGCGAACGGGTGATGCCGGTGTACCCCAGCTCGCTCCCGGTGCCGCCGAGCGCGGCGGTCGACTCGTTCTGGATAACGAACGCAAAGCCGTCGGCCGAGCCATCGGCGATGCGGAAGCGGAAACGCACGTCGAACCCATTTCCCACGGCCGCACGCGACAACTGGTACCACGCGGCGCCGGATTGCCCGACGGCGTTGGGGGTCAGCCGCAGGACGCCGTCCTGCAACGCCGCGCTGCCGTTCAACCGCAGATCAGAGATCGGACCGCCCAGGGGCGTGAAATCGGTGTACGAGAAGTTGGCGCTGCACTGAGCCATCACGGGCGAAGCGGCAGCGCTCAGGAAACACACGGCAAGGAAACGGTTCTTCATGGTTTCTCCAGCTCCCCGCGCGGCGTACTGCGAGAGGCAATGAGTAACATACCGGAGGCGTGCCCGAGTGTCAAGGCATTTGCCCGCTCTATGACACGCGACCGGGGATGGAGTTGTGTACTTCGACGCTGACCGCGAGTGACTCAGCTGGGAAACAGGAGGATAACCCGGCGAGACGAGGCGCAGTACGTTCTCGGACGATGTCGACGGTGCGGTTGCGTTTCTGCGGTCCGCAGTGATGAATCTCGCACTTCGAGAGGTCGAGCGCCGGCAAACGACTCCGCTGGCCACTTCAAGCCATTGATATCACCGGCACCATGGATCACCCTGCGATCTCGCCGCGGGAGGTGGCGGTTCCAGTGTTGCACTATCCTCACGCGTGTCGAATCGACCGATGCCTGGCAAACGCATGAAGCGGATTCGTCGCGTGCTGATTGAACTGGGGCTCGTCTACCTCGCGTGGTGCCTCGTGCTGTTCTTCATGCAGGGGCGGATGTTGTACCTGCCGAACATGGCGGGGCCGCCGCTCCCGGATTCATTGATCCCGGCGGGTGTCGAACGGTTATGGGTCGAACGTGAGCCCGGCGTCCGCGTCGAGGGATGGCTCTTTCGACCCCGGAACACGTCGAACTCGGGCGCATCCGCGCTGGTGGTACTCACTCACGGCAACGCCGAGCTCATCGACCATTGCGTCGACGATTCCGAGCATTGGCGCTCCCGCGGCTACGCGGTCCTTCTCCCGGAGTACCGCGGCTATGGACGCAGCGGAGGCACACCGACCCAAACAGGGATCGTCGGCGACGTCATGGCCCTCATTGAAGAAGCACACAAACACGCAGGCATCGATCCGAGCCGAACGATTCTTCACGGGCGATCACTGGGAACAGGCGTCGCAGCGCAGACCGCCGCGGCGTTGAAACCACCTCCCGTGGCGATCGTGCTCGAATCACCGTTCACCAGCGTGGCATCTTTCTCCTGGCGTTACGGCGCGCCGCCGCTGCTGGTGACCAACCCGTACCGCACGGACCACGTCCTGCCCGGCCTCGCCTGCCCGATCCTCATCCTGCACAGCCGCAACGATGAGATCGTGCCCTTCTCGCACGGACAGCGGCTCGCGGCACTCAATCCAAGAGCGACGTTGGTGGAACTCGACGGCACCCACAACGCCGCACTTTCCTCGCAGCAACGCTATTGGGACGCCATCGACACGATGCTCGCGGGGATGGAGCGTTGAGTTGAGTTTCGCTCGCCGCCCGGGTCGAACTCACCCGCACCCGCCAGCCTCCCACGCGGCGAAGAAGGTGTCAACGTCGGCACCGTCTACCCCGCCGTCAAGGTTAACGTCCGCATCGCAGTGACCCGACTGCCACTGGTCGAAGAACGCGGAGACGTCCGAGCCGTCGATGCCGCCATCGAGGTTGAAGTCGGCCGAGCACGCCAGACAGGCGCAGACGCTCAGAGTGGCGGGATCGCTGGTCACCGCGCCGCACTGATTTGTGATGACGCACCGTGCGGTCGCATCGATCGCGGGGCTCTCGATACTGTGCGTGAACTCGCACGCGGCCTGATCCGTACCGCTCACCATACCCCATTCCAATCCATCCACGATGAGCATCCCATCGGTGATCGATCGCCAACCTCCCGCGACCGTGGCGTCCGCGATGTGCCACTGGTACGCCTCCGGTTCTGTCCCCGCGGCAGCGACCTGCAGTGTCGCGCTACCGTCGGCGCACACCGTACCGCTACCGGGCTGCACGCTTATGGTGGGCGGTGTATTCACAGTCAGCGTGGCGGGCGTGCTCGCGACGCCTCCGCAAGCGTTTGTCACCATGCACCGGTACCGGCCCAAGGCATTCGGCAGCACTCCCGAGAGCGTGAGCGTGGGAGTGGTCGCGCCGGAGAACGTGCCGATGCCGGGGTAGAGCCCGTTGCTGATGTTGAGCCAAGTGCCGGGGGACTGGTTCAACTCGCCCTGCCAGCGGTAAGTAACAGGCCGAACACCCTTGACTGCGATACAAAAAGACGCAGTTCCGCCCACACAAACGGAGACATCGCCTCGTGGGTCGGTAAACACCCGGAGGGGATTGTAGATGTATCCACGAACTTGGCCGGAGGGATTGACGCCCTGCCCGACGACGACGCCGTCGTTGTTGATGTCGTCGGCGTATGTAAGCGTCCAGTTCGTGTTCACCGGCAGTTGGCTATTAAGGTCCGACATTTGGCCATCTTCGTATACGAACGCTCGATACTGACCCAACGAATTCATGGCGTCACCGACTATCGTGCCGCCATCGTTGACGGCACGGGCGCGACTCTCGGCACCGCCTAACGTGCCGAGTTGCGAAATCTGCTGCGGGGCCGCCAGATTCCAGCTGACCGCCTTGTACTGTTGACCGGCGTTCGGGGATTGCCCGACAATCACTCCTGCGTTGTTGATATCGAATGGAATCGTCTGACCGGTCGCTAGCTTCGCGAGGATAGTCGTTGATACACCATCCCAAACAAACGGC
>JBGAMO010000125.1:0-8513 GCA_044222845.1 Phycisphaerales bacterium | reverse complement strand
CTATTGCACGACCCGCCGCTCCAGCTCTCGCCGACGGCGACGCCTGCCTCGTTGATGCCCCACAGCAGACTGCAGCGATTCCAAGGAAGGAATGCGATGGATCCGGCGCCGCTGCCGGTGTTCACCGCCGCAATGAAGTTGCCGGGACGTTGCCATGCCCCGGGAATGACCCTCGATCCGTTAATGGAGAACACCATGGCAACTCCGAGATTGCGAGGCTCAAGGTCCACGAGTTGCCCAGTGAAGAAGTCCCAAAGGAACGGCTGCGTCGGTCCGGTTCCGGTACAGTTACCTACAACCTGCCCAGCATCATTCACGTCGTACGCAGCGCCGGCCGTGAGATTCTGCCCCGGCAGCAGACCGATTTCGCGCATGGAGCCATCGAAAAGGAACGCGTGATCACTTCCTCCCGCGATCTTCGCTGATCCCACGACGTATCCCGACTGACTGATTCCTAAAGCGTGACTCTCGGAACCGCCAAATGTCCCGATCTCGTAAATGGGCACCCGGGTCATGTTCTGGGACGAACATTCGCATACCGAAAGCGATGCGGAAGTACTGGTAACGCTCCCGCACTGATTCGAGATAACGCAGTCATAGATGCCAACATCGCTGAACTGAGTGCCAAGAATCGTGAGCGTCACCCCATGAGAGCCGACCACATGGATTGAGTCGGCAAGCGGCACGCCGTTTTTCCGCCATTCACGCGTGACAGAAGCACCGCCGGCATCAAACGTAAACGTCGCGTTAGAGCCGACACAGGCGGCCTGAGGCTGCGGCTGCGCCTCCACCCAGATGCAGTCGGTCTCGACAATAAACCCCCGGAGCGATCTGCTGTCAGACGGATAGTCGCTCCATCGACTGGGCTGGGGATCGCTGGGGCCGGCAAAGAAAATCAGGCGATCCTCGGTGCCCAGGTAGTTGTCCGGCTGCCCGATCGCCCAGTTTGTATACGACCACGATTCCCCAGTCACCCAGCTCCAACCGCCGCCCGGCTCCGCCGAGCCCGCGGTCTGACTACCACCGAGCCAGGGACCAAACCTGAATCCCCCGCCGCCATCAAGGATGAACTGTGGTTGGGAAGCAAATTGAGAGTAGATGAAGCTATTCTCCGTCGCTGATGTGACGGTCGCGAGGTATCCGTTATGGAGCGCGGCCCGAACCTGCGCTTCACCCCACGTCAGCCCCGCTTCGACATACCCCTTGTACCAGTGTTGGTTCGCTGACAATTGAGTCCACTGCGCAGAAGCGCTGCAGCCGCAAAGGAGAAACATCAGCGTCGACACACATGACGAGATTCGCATTTTGGCACTCCATGAAGTTCCCGAATTTGCAGGTCATTACTCCTGCAGGCTCTACGCGCGCACCACCACCATCCCGGCCCGCACACGGCCGATTTCCAAAAGTCCTGCCTCCCAATTACCTCATGCGCTTACCCCCCCACTACCATGAAGCAGAATTCTCAAGAAAGTCGAAAATTGTCAAAAAGCACAATTTGGGCCTCCATTTCAGTACCTCCCAGCCAATGACCGAACCGGGCACCATCACGAGCCTCGTCAACCGTCTCAGCGACGGCGAACTGCTCTCGCGCGACGATCTGTTCCCCGTCGTGTACGCGGAACTGCATGGGATGGTGCGTCAACGCCTTCGTGGCGAGCAGCGGGCCCGGAACATCGGAGCCACGGACTTGGTGCATGGGGTGTTCGCCAAGCTCTTTGGTGGGCGAGATGGATTCGAATCCGGGACCAACGGCACAGCCGAACCGGATCACCGGCAGTGGCAGAACCGGGCACACTTCTTCGGGGCCGCGGCCCGGGCGATGGAGCAGATCCTGGTCGGCCTGGCCCGCGAGGATGACCGGGACCATCGGCACCTGGGCGACCGCGCCATGGGCTCGCGACCGGGCGTGACGCTGGATCCGGATGCCCTGGCTGGCGATTCAGCGTACGGCTCCGCCGACATCGATGTCCTCGCGCTCGCCGATGCGCTGCGGGAACTGGAGGAGCAGGACGCCGAACTGGCGGACATCGTGCGTCAACGGGTCTACCTGGGACGCACCGCGGATCAGGTGGCGCGTACGCTGGGGATATCGACGCGTGCCGCGCAGCAACACTGGGCCCTGGCCCGTGCCTGGCTGCTGCGGCGGATGAAAACCGGCCTGCGTGATTAGGTTCGTTCGGGGGGCGCGCGTGACACCGGAACGTTGGAACAACCTGAAATCAGCCTTTGCCATCGCTCTGGAGGCCGGCGGCCCACCGCCCGATCTTCTCGCGGACGACCCGGAGTTGCGCAGCGAGTTGCTGGCTTTGTTCGAAGAGAACGCCGCGGCCGGGACGTTCCTCGAAAATCTCGATTGGCGGGACGAGCGGCTCCTTAACGCCGGCATGAAGGGCGAGATGGACGACGATGCTGCGCCCTCGCTCGCGCCGGGCACATGCATCGGAGACTACACGATCCTTTCGTTCATTAGCCGCGGCGGCATGGGCGAGGTCTACCGTGCGGAGCAGACGAATCCACGCCGCGAGGTGGCGATCAAGATCATCCAGCACGGCCTGTACACCCGGCGCGCAGCACAACGCCTGGTGTCCGAAGCATCGATCCTGGCGAGACTGCACCATCCCGGCATCGCATCGGTGATCGAGGCGGGCGTGATGCCCGCAGTCTCGGGCGGGCATGAGTCGCGGCCGTACTTCTCAATGGAACTGGTCGAGGGCGATCAGATCACGCGGTACGCCGACACCCACGACCTGAACATCGAACAACGCATTGACCTGATGCGCCGCGTGTGCGAGGCGGTGGCGCACGCTCACCAGCGCGGCGTCATCCACCGCGACATCAAGCCTCACAACATTCTTGTTGATCAGAGCGGGCAGCCCAAGGTGCTTGACTTCGGCATCGCCAGACTGATCGACCGCGAAACCGGTCGGACGCTGACACGCCCCGGCTGGGTGCCGGGCACGATTCCCTACATGAGCCCCGAACAGGCATCTGGAGATGCCGACGGGGTCGACACCCGCAGCGATGTGTACTCGCTGGGCGTAGTGCTGTACGAACTGCTGACCCAGCGGCTGCCGATCTCGCCCAAGGGCAAGTCGCAGATCGAGATGCTCCGGTCGGTGTGCACGGACGACCCGCCGCGTGCGGGGCTGGTGCGCAAGGCCCTCCGGGGAGATTGCGAGACCATACTCGCGACGGCGTTGAGCAAGGATCCGGATCATCGGTACCAGTCCGCCGCGGCGTTCGGCGACGATCTCGCCCGCCTGCTCCGTCACGAGCCGATCATCGCACGCCCGGCGAGCATCGGCTATGTGCTACGGGTGTTTGCGCGGCGTCGGTGGCGCGAACTGACGCTCACGGGCCTGGCGCTGGCGGCAGGGCTGAGCATCGCGGGATGGCAGTTTCAGCGCGCGGTCCACGCGGAGAAGCTGGCCCAACAAAGGTTGGACGACACCCGCCACGCGGCGAATGAACTGGTGACCAGCCTCTACGAACGGCTCTGGAGTTTCTCAAGCACGGCCGAGGTGCGGGAGTTCCTCGCCGGCGAGGCAACGCGACGATTGGACCAGATCGTGACCACCAGCGGCGACGATCCCGCCGCGCTCTGGGATTTTTCCACCGCGATCTACAAACTGGGCCAGGCGACCGGACACCCGGGCCAGCCCAACACGGGACACCGGGAGGAATCGATACAGCTTGTGCAAAGGGCGTTGGAGATTCGCGAGCGGGTGCTGGCCATGGACCCGAACAACAAGGAGTACCGCCTCGGCACCGCGGCGACAAGCGTGTCCATGGCGATCGTGGCGGACACGTGGACGGAGAAATCGCGGCTCATGAACCGCGCCATGGACCTGTTCGAAGGGGTCACAAAGGACTTCCCAGGTGATTCAGCCGCGGCAAAGACGTACGCCTACAACCTCGCGGCGTACGGCGCGATGATGGCGAGCAACGGGGACCTCCGCCATGAGGTCTTCGAACGATCACAGCGGTTGTGCGAGAAGTTCGTATCGGCGGAGCCTGACAACAACGCATGGCTCGGCACCCTCGGGACCGTGATGAGCATGCACGCCGGAGCGACCAAAGGCACCGATTTGTCCAAAGCAGTTGAACTCTACGAACAGGCCCGGGCCGTGCTCGCAACGGCGTCGGCGCGAGAGCCGAATGAGTACTCCTACGTCCGTCACATCGTCCGGGCCGATCGGGTTCGCTCCCAGGATCTGGCCGCCAAGGGTCGATGGGCTGAAGCGATTCTGCTGGGGGATGCGACCGTGGCCGTGCAAAGAGAGTGGCTGGCCCGAGACCCCAACAGCAGCGTGTTCCGACTTGACCTGGTCGACTCGATGCTTCTGGCGGCGAACATCCGACTGGACGCCGGCAGCGACGCCGCGACGAAAGCAGCCGGGCTCATCGAGGAAGCCCGTGCCATTGCGACGAACGGAATGCCTCCGGAGCGGACCGCACCGGAGGTTCAAGACCGTCTCAAATACGCGGCGGACCTTGCGGATCGCGCCGCGTTGCACACACCCAACCGCTAAGCCGCGCCAGCGTGCTGAACGTCGCGGCGCGGCACGGACCCATCTTCACGCGGGAGCGTCATCGGATAGCCCCACACCAGGGTGCCTCCGCGACGACCCCGCGTGGAGCATTCAACATCCGCCAGCCTCCCAGGCCATGAAGAACGCCTGGACGTCCGAGCCATCAACGCTCCCGTCCTGATTCGTATCCGCTGCGTAAATGCCGTTCTCCCAATCCATGAAGAACGCCTGAACATCGGTGCCGTCAATGCCGCCGCTGAGGTCGTAATCAGCGGGGCAATAGCCGAGCACGGCCGTCGCGCTGTTGAGCATGAGGATGGGTTCGCCGCGTCCGGTCTGTTCCCACAGCGAATACAACAGGCGACCCCAGTTGTCTGTCACGTTCGCATCGCGAAGGTGCTCGATGTACTCCTTGGGGGTCTGCTGGTAGAAGAGCCGCACCTCGGCATTGACGGCCCCCGGCGGCACCGGGAAGAGGGTGTCGTCCCAGTACTGACCGTCGGCAAAAGTGCAATCCACGGCCGGCGCCCCCGCCGCCTCGTACGCCGCGTTGTTAAAGCCGCGCGGCGGAATCCGGTTGTCCTTCACGATCGTGTCGGCGAGCGTCATCCGGGATGTGGGGCCCGCGGGCAACCTGGTCAATGCCGCGGCATCGTCGCTCAGACCCACGTGCATCTCGTACACCTTCGTGGAGGCGGTGTCGAGTTCGGCCTGGGTGCTGTCATATGCTCCAAACTCTGTCACCACGGAGCCCGCCGCGTTCAGGAATCGAACATTCACCCAGACGCGGCGCCCCTCGATGTGGCCGGTCGGGAGCTTGTGACCGCCCTCGTTGATCACGCGGACCCGCAAGTCCCAGTTTTCCTGCGTCAGTTCAATCGACGCCGCACGTTCGAGCATCGAGACCGCCGCAGCCCGGCTGCGGAGAATCGACGCCTGATCCACGTCCGGGTTGCCCTGGGTGAACGCTGCGATCAGATCGAGCGCGTGCGCTGCACCGCCCGCGAACTCGTGCTTGACCAGGTCATCGCGCAGCAGCCCGGACCATGCCGCGTAGCCGGTGGTCTCGGGCATGTGACAATCCTGGCAACTCTCAACCACCCCGCCACCCTCCTCGCCGCCGCCGAATCGGCCGTGCATGTCAACGCCGCCGTTGGCGAACGTGCTCAGGCTCCATTCGCTGAAGGTTCGCTCGAGCGGGAACTGGGTGTGCGGATTCTCGCTGGGCGTGGGCGTGTCGATGGCGTTGTAGCGGTACGTACCGTTCGGCTGCCGAGAAATCGCGACGTTGCCCACCTCGTGGCAGGTGCCGCACATGTTGCCGCGTTCGTGGAAGTCGGACTGGATCACCGTGTGCGCGATCGCAGCGTCAGCACGCGGCCCGCGGCGCACGCCCGAAGGATCGAGCACGAACTGCGAGTTGCCGTAGTACTGGGGCGTGACGCCGAACGACTGGAGGATCGACTCGTCTTCGATGGGGCTGACACCCGGCCGGTAGATCGGGTCCAGCATTGAATGGCAGAAGTGGCAGGAGATGCCGTCCTTGTCGCGGTCGTCGAGCGTGGTTCCATCGGTCTGCAGCGCATGGCCGGTGATGAAACTGAACGGAACGTGGCAACGCATGCAGAAATAGCCGGCGTTCGCGACATCCTGATTCGCCAATGTCATCTGCGCGAAAAAGAGCGGGTCGCGTCCGGCCTGGGCCATCAGACTGCCGCGCCAAGTGTCGCCCGGGGCGGTCAGTTCCTCGCTGAAATCGGCGTGACAGACCAGACAGTTCTGGGAGTGCGTGATCTTCAGCGGGCTCACCATGCCCACCTGAGTGCCGGAAAGCTCGAAGTCGTTCAGAGTCAGGTTCAGGATCGCCGCGGTAGCGACCACCCCCACAGTCAACGCGGCCAACGAAGCCAGCCAAACGACCTTCCCGCTGTTCCTCTGTGGCATGATCGCACGCTCCTGAAAGAGAGCCCAAAGACCGCCGCACGAGCTTATTTACGATAACCGTATCTGTAGCTAGATATATCCGCAATCCGGGCGATTGTCAACACAAACCTGTGCCTTTTGGCTGATTGGTCTCCGTTCGGATAGTCACCGACGCACCGCTGGCTTCCACGAATCGGCCTCCCCGGCCCTGCCCGCGGCGCGGAGCAGATCCGCGCCCAACGCACGGAACTGGGGCTCCGCGTCGGATCGCGCCCGAGCCGCGTCGGATAACTCCTCGAGCGCACGCTCTACGCCGGACTGGTGGAACAACGCCACGGCAAAGTTCGCCCGAATGGCGACATCTCGGGGAGCCGCCGCTGCGGCCGGCGCCAGGACTTCCATGGCCTCTGCGTTCCGACCGAATGTCAGCAGCAGGCGTCCGAGCCCGGCACGCGCAGCAACGTCTTCGGGCCTACGTGTGATCGCGTCACGGTATTCGCGCTCTGCGCCGGCCGGATCACCGGAAGTGATCAACGCCCAACAGAGCAGGTCTCGCGATTGCGGAGCGGATTTCGTCTGCAAGACCACGCCGCGGAGCAGCGAGATGGCCTCATCGGGTCGCTCAGATGCCAGGAGCAGGCGGGCAAGATTCGCGGTGGCGAGATCCGGATCGCCCTCCTCCTTGAGCGTAGCGCGAAGTTCTCGCTCCGCTGCCACCCAATCACCGGTGACCATGTGCATCCACGCCAGTCGACCGACCGCCGCGTCGGTGTCCGCAAGCCCGAAGCCGCCGCGATGCCAGGAAAGGCCACGGCTGTACCACTCCAGGGCGAGCAGGGCGTCCGCGCGCGCCCGCGGCGGGACCGCCGCGCCGCGGCCTTGGAGAACCGCTTCCAGCGGCACTTGGACACGGTCATCAAACTGCTCGCCACGCCACAGGCACAGCTTCACCGCCGCGGAGTGAACCAGGAACAGCGCCGCGAGCATCATCACCACCAAGTATGCTCGCCCGGCGGACACGACAACGCCCGCTCGCTTCAGTTGGACGCCGCCCAGCCGAACATCACGATCCCGCATCAACCGCCCGCACTTCCACGCAAAGAAGGCGCTGAGCGCGGCCATCGACACCGCCATGAGGAACGGAATCAGGTCATAGAGACCGCGGAAAATAAGCAGTGCGCACAGAAACACGCCTCCGACCAGCGTCTCCTCCCCCAGCATCAGGTCATAGTGAGGCTTCGCTTCGTCCGAATGACCTCGGCGGCTCAGTATCGGAGGAACTGCGAAGCCGAGCTTGAGCGCCCCGCTCGGGCACGCGGCGACGCAGTCCAACGACCGCACACAGTTTCTATCCGAGATCAGTCCGTGCAATCGGACCTCATCATGCACGCGCACACCCGACGCGCAGACGCTGGTGCAGATGCCGCACTGATCGCACTTCTGGGCATCAACAACGACCCGGCCCGGCGCGAGCTGCTCGAGCGGCAGGAAGAAGCCGCCGTACGGGCAGCCGTACCGGCAAAGCCCACGGGCCCCCAGGAAGTACACCATGGCGCACCCACAGACCAGCAGGAATATCACCGAGATTCCCCACGATGGCAGACCGGCCCAAAGACTCTCCGTCGTCAATCTCAGGCTGACCGGCGGCATGGGCGGCGGCGTTCCCACGATCGCCGCTGCGTCCGGCCACGTCTGCGCCAATACGGGAGAGATGACCGTGCGCTTCAGGCTCGGCCAGATAAACATGTACCCCGAGACGAGCAGAGGAACATAGCCAAGGACTCTCGAACGGAACAACCGGGGCCGCACCCCACAGCGTCTGAGAAGCCAGGCGCACAGTTCCTGAAGCCCGCCCATATGACAGGCCCATCCGCAGAGGAATCTGCCGCAGACCGCCGTGACCAGCATCGCCGCCACAAAGAGCAGGAAGCCGGGGTTGATCTCTCCCAGCTCCAGCGTCCGCATGGACTCTGAAAGAACCAGCGGAGAAAGCGTCCGTCCGGTCAACCACCAGTGCGTGAGATGGGCGATCATCAGGACGTACACGCCGATCATGAC
>JBGAMO010000124.1:0-14513 GCA_044222845.1 Phycisphaerales bacterium | reverse complement strand
TCGACGGCCGTGTGACGATCGCGGGCCACTAGTGCCCGCGTGGCCTCCAGCGACCAGTGCGGATGTCGCGACCCGGGGCCGGGGGCCCCACCGCTTCTTCCTGCGCGGGCGGTGCCGGATCGGGCTCCTCGATCATCGGAGGCGGTTCATCGGGCGGGATCGTGTCGTCCACCTCCGGGGTTGGTTCCATCGGAGGCTCCGGAGGCCCTTCGATTGAAGTTGCCGCCGTCTCCGCCGCCGCGGCTTTCGCCGCGGCACGCCGCTTGCCCGCGGCGACCGCGACATCGGCGAAGGTAACGTCGCGCAGTTCGGCGATCCGCACTCGCCGCGAAGCCACGTCGATCACCGCTTCCAGCACGAGCCTTCCACCAGACTGAGTCCCTTCCTTGGCAATCCGGGCCTCCACCCGCACCCGCCATTGCAGAGACCTCACCGCGATGAAATCCACCAGCGACTTGAACTGATCCGCGTTGACGATGCCGTTCTCCAGCGGCCACGTCAGCCGCCGCTTCGTCGCCGCGTCCAACGAACCCCTCGCCGACTCGATCCGGCCCGCCAGGTCCTCATTCAGCCCTGGTAGGCAGGCCAAAACAGCCGCCGAGGCCCTATTGATATCCACCAGGCCCGCAACGAACGGATCGTCGGACCACGCCACGGAATCCAGCGAGGCCGACCATTCCTTGGCCGGCACCCCCGCCGCCACCAACGCCTCCACCAGCCGCGACGGCGCCCCCGGCCCCGCTCCGCTCGCGGCGGCCTCGATCGCTGTCGCCGCCGTTGCGAACTTCTTCTGCAGCGCCGACCTCGCACCGTCGTCCAGTTTCGCCGGTACCCGCAACCGACGAACACCAGCAGCCAACCCGCCTTCCGCGCCGACCGCTACCGCCGGGTCGAAACTGTGAACACCCAGCAATCGCGCCGCATCCGTTCCGGTCGATGCCGAAGCATCCGCGGATTCCGCGGCCGGCGTGGCCACTACTTGTTCTCCGATAGCTTCGATCACTTCGCCCATGCTCTCGAATCCGTCACCCCGCGCTCCCAGCAGTGAGTTCGCCCCCGCCTCGCCCAGCGCCGCCAGTTTCGCGAGCATCGCGGCGTCCGCCCGATTCACCGGAATCTTGCCTGCCTCGGGCTCCGCGCGGTGGCCCTGCGTCAGTTCGAGCAGCGTGATCTCCCCTCGCTCGCCGCCATCCTCAAAGACCGTCCATGATTCCGGCACGTCGGGGTCGCCGCCCCCCAGCAGCACGTCTCGCTGCGAAGCCAGCCCCGCCGCCACCGACTTCACGCCCGACCACGCCAGCGCCCGCAGGCGGTCGCGATCAAGCCCGCCCCGCGTCTCGGCCCGGTGCGCGTCAGCCACCGCGATCATGGTGGTCCCGATCAGCGCCGCCAGCACAATCACCACGAGCACCGACAACAGCACCGTCGCTCTGCGGCGTGCGGTCATGATTCACCTCCCCCGCTGCTCGCCGCGCCATCTATACCGCCGTCGGGCACCGCGAACACTCGCCAACAGTCCGGCGTCCGTTGCGCCTCTCCGACTGCTCGCTCCTCATCGCCGATCCAAATCGACACCTCGATCGCCGCCGGCATCCCGCCCCGCTGTGCAGCGTCGAACTCCTCCGTCCACGCCCGACCATCCCAGTAGCGGATGACCATTGCGGAAACGTTCGACGCGATCTCTTCGCTCGCGTCGCCGCGGCTGGCCATCACCCGCCTTGCTGACGCTTCGTACCGAACTTCAAGCATCTGTCCCCGCGCCTCGGCCATGCGCATGAGGTGCGTCGGGATGCGCACCCTCGCGGAATCTCCCGAGAACGTCGCGCCCGAAGACTCCGCCGACGATGCCAGCACGGCCCCCCCCACGAGCGAGACGAGCCGCGACCACTCCCTGCCCCGCGTTGTCGCCTCCGCCAGCCGATCCCGCGAACCCATCATCCCCCACACGAACGAGCCCATCGTCGCCGTGAGCGCCAGCAACAGCACGATCGCCAGCAACGCTTCCACGAGCGTGAATCCGCGGCGGTTCATCGGCCCGCCTCCATTCCCATGTCCGCCGCGAGCGGGTCATCGTCGCCGATCTCATCCGCCGGAGGCGTGCCGAGCCTCACGACCTGATGCAGCACGAAGATCGCCGGCTTGCTCTCCGAATCGCCCCTGTACACGCTTACCGTCACGCACACCAGCCCCTCTCGCTCCGTCGGCTGTGTATCCACGCGCAGTTCCCATCCCGACCAGCGGTCCAAGCCTCCGGTCCATCGCCCCGTCGGATCGATCCACTTCGCCGGGTCGCCGCCCGCTGTCTCGGGAGTGAGGGCACCCGCCTCGATCTCGGCCATTGCCGACGCCGCGAGGTCTGCCGCCTGCTGCGCTTCCCTCATGGCTCTGGCCGTCTCGCTCGCGGCATCAGTCATCGCCAACACGGACAGCCCCGCGCCGACAAACAACACAATCGCGAGCACGCACTCCAGCAGCATCGCGCCGGGCCGGGCTCGCGGCCAACCTCTTCTCATGACGATGTGTGTCTTCACGGTTCGCCCCCGGACGGCGCGGTGTCTGCGGGCGTTTCTTCGGGGGCTCCCACCACGGGCGCTCGCTTGGCCGGAGCCTGCGGCCCAAGATCGGGCGATTGCCACGCAACGATGACACATGTAGCCGTCAGGGTCCGCACGCTCACCGCCGCAACGCGACCGTCGGGCGCGACCAGCGTGACCCCCGCTTCTCCCGTCGCTTCGCCGTTGGGCCAGAGCACGCAGATCGCCACTTCCGCCGCGTCCGATTCCGCCCGAGCCGCCGCGAACGAGTATCCCTTGGGCAACACCGCCACCCGGCGATCCTTCTCCAGCACACTCTGTTCGTTCGTCGTCTCGTTCGCATCGGCCGGAGTCGCTCCGGCCGCTCCTTCCGCTTCCTCATGCATCGGCAACACCTGCGTGTGCACGCTCCAGGTGCCCGCGGCGTCCGGCCTTGCCACCACGCGCAACGCCTGGCCACGGCGTTCCGCGTCCACCCCGGCCTCGTGCACCGACGCCACAACCAGATCTGCAACTTCTCGTGGCGTGACCGACGCCACCATCGCGTCAAAGGATGGCACCATGAGCGCGGCCAACGCCGCGATCAGCACCAGCGCCAGCATCATTTCAATCAGCGTGAAACCGGCGCTCACCCGCGTCGCCGGCGATCGGACCGCCTTGCCACTGGTGCCGCGGCCACGCATCGTGTCCTCATTTCCCGGTAGACGTGGGCGCGGCGCCCTTGGTGGCGCCGCCGCCTGCCGCTTCGGCCTCCGCATCCCACGAGACGATGTCGTCCGCGGTGCCTTCCTGCTTGTCACGCCCATAAGACCACAGGTCGTAGGTGTCCTCGTCGCCGTGCTCGCTCTTCTGGCGGTAGCCCCAGACGTTGCCGAACCGGTCCTTCTCCATGGGCTTCTCAAGGAGTTTGCGCCACTTCTTGGCCTCCTCCTCGTCCTGCATCTTTTCCTTGTTCCACAGGACTTCCAGCCCCTCGTCGTCAGTGGGGTAGCGGCCGTGATCGAACCGGAACTGCTTGAGCGCCTGGCCCAGCGTGTTCATGTCGATCTTGGCGAGCTTGGATTCTGCGTCTTCCTTGGTGCCCAGCAGGTTGTAAGCAACCAGGCCGCCCAGGGCGAGCACGATGAGAATCACGATCATCACTTCGATCAGGGTGAAACCCCGACCGATCGAGAGGCGAGAACGAAACCGCACGGGCTGCTGCTGCCGCATCACCATTCCTCCGTCAGAAGACACTCTGCACGAACGCCGCGGCGATACGCCCCAGGATTCCGCGGCCCTCGCTCACAAGGCAAAGCCGCTCCCGTCAACACAAAAGGCAGCGACCGCCGAGCTGGACTGATACCTGAAAAAACGGATAACTGATAAATATAGCCACGCCGCGGCCCCGCGCCCACCCCCGGGCCTCACACCGCCCCGCTCAGCTTGCTCATCGGCAGCAGCAGGGCCGCCGCGACGATGCCCACAACGCTCGCCAACCCCACCAGCAGCAGCGGCTCGATCAGCCGCACCGCCACCCCCAGAAGGCGGTCCAGCCGCGCCTCGATTGTCTCGGCAACCTTCAGCAGCACGTCGTCGAGGTTGTTGGCGGATTCACCCACCGCGATCATCTCCGACACGTCGTCGTCGAGCAACCCGCTCTGGGCCAGCGGCGTCGCGAGGGCCTGACCGCTCCGCACCGCCTCGATCGCGCTGTCGACCGCGGCACGCATCGGGCCGCTCCCGGTGCCGTCACGCGAGATCTGCAGCGCCGCCAGCATCGGAACCCCGTTGCCGAGCATCGCGCCCATGAGCTGGCACAGCCGCACGGTCGCGATGTTGCGCAGAATCGGCCCGATGACCGGCGTCTTGAGCCACAGGCGGTCCAGCCATTCGCGCACCTTCGGCAGCCGCAACACCCTCCACACGCCCGCGCCCACGATCGCCAGAACGATCGCCGTCGCGGGCCCGTACCGCGTGATCGCGCCGCTCACCGCGAACACCATCTTGGTCACCCACGGCAGCCCGTCCCCCAGCTTCTCGAACATCGGCTGGAACTTGGGAACGAACACGCCGAAGATGACCCCGCCGATGATCAGGCCAAGCCCCACCAGCACCGCCGGATAGACCAGGTTGCCGATGATCTTGGCCCGCATCTCCGCCTGCTTGACGACCATCCGCCCGAGCTTCACCAGCACGTCCTCAAGAAAGCCGCCCTTCTCCCCGGCTCGGACCATCGCGATGTGCACAGGCGCGAACACCCGCGGCTCTTCCGCCATCGCGGCGGCCAGGTCCGACCCCTTCTCCACCGCCGCCGCGAGCCCGCGGTACACGCCCGACAGCCGCGCGGAACTCTTGCGAGCCCCCAGCAGCTTCAGCGAACGCAACAGCGGAACCCCCGCACGCAGCAGATCGCCCAACTGCTCGTACGACTCGCCCAGAGACCGGGCGCTGACGCTCCGAACGCTGCCGGCCGTTTCGGCTTCCTTTTCCCGGATCGCCACCGGGGTGAGCTGCTTGGATTCAAGCTCGGCGAGCACCGCCTGCTCGTTCGCCGCAGCCAGCGAGCCACGCACGCGTTGCCCCGTGCCGCTCAGCGCTGTGTATTGAAACGTGGGCATAGGCCGCGGTGCGGTGCCTTACTTGGTCTTGAGAAGTTCGGTGATCCGCTTCTCCAGTTCGACGTCGTCGGGCTTGACGCGCGAGTCGAACCTCGCCACCACATTGCCTTGCCGGTCGACCAGGAACTTGGTGAAGTTCCACCCCGGCTCGCCGCCGACGGGCGCGGGCTGCTTGGCCAACTTCAAGAACAAGGGGTTCGCTTCCTTGCCTTTGACGGCGGTCTTGGCGAAGAGCGGGAACGTCACGCCGAACCGCTTCTGGCAGTCCGCGACGATCTCCTTGTTATTGAGCGGCTCCTGTGAACCAAAGTCGTTGGAGGGGAAGCCCAGTACCTCGAAGCCCTCGCTCTTGTGTTTCTGGTACAGCGCCTCAAGACCGGCATACTGCGGGGTGTAGCCGCACTTGCTGGCCGTGTTCACGATCAGCAGCACCTTGCCCTTGTAGTCCGCGAGGTTCTTCTTCGCCCCATCGATGTCCTCAATCGTGAACGTCAGCACGTTGGCGTCCACCTTTTCGGCGGCCTTGGGGGCTTCCTTCGCCGGTTCAGAGGGCTTCGCCGGCTCGGCGGCCTTGGGAGCCTCAGCGGCGGGCTTCGCGGGCGCCTTCTCGGGCTGGGGCTTCTCGGTCTTCTTCTCGGGCTGAACAGCGAGCGCGGACCCGCTCAGAGCCAGAAGAGCAAACGCCGCGGCAGTACGGACTAGGGTGATGTGCTTCATACTCCGCTCGGTCACCGCGCGGGCGACCGGGCAGTCCGGAGGTAAGGGTACGCACGAATCGTCAAAGTGGTGCCGGCCGCGTCGGAACGCCGGAACGCCCCGCATAACATCGCCGCGCGGAGAACCGCGCGTCCCGCCGCTACAGGACCCCAACTCCAGATGCGATCCCTCCTTGACCTTTCAACATCGCAGCCGATCGCCCACGCGATCCTCGTCCTCAGCTTCGTCATCGTCGCCGGGCTCATCCTGGGCACCGCGAAAGTCCGCGGCGTACGCCTGGGCAGCGCAGGAGTCCTGTTCTCGGGGATCATCTGCTCCCACTTCGGCGCCCGCATCGATCATGAACTGCTGGACTTTGTCAAGGAGTTCGGCCTGGTCCTGTTCGTATTCATGATCGGCCTGCAACTGGGCCCAAGCTTCTTCGGCGCCATCCGCAAGTTGGGCCTTCGCCTCAACCTCCTCGCGGCCGCGGTCGTGCTGCTCGGCTCGGGCCTCGCGGTTGTGCTCGGGAAGGTCATGCACCTGCCCGCGCCCGGCACGCTCGGCGTCCTCACCGGCGCCACCACTAACACGCCCTCGATGGCCGCGGCACAGCAGACGTACTCCTCGATCCAGGGCGGCGATGACGCCACCAGCGTCGCGATGGGGTACGCGGTGGCCTATCCGCTGGGCATCATCGGAATCATCGCCTCACTCGCGATCATCCGCGCAATCTTCCGAATTGACGCGCCCGCCGAAGCCGCGGCGCTCGCGGCCGAGCGGTCCGAGCCGCTCGTCGCGCTCGAACGCCGGGCTCTGGTCGTTCTCAACAACAACCTCGACAGCCTCTCGATCGCGGGCCTCCCACACATCAAGGATTTCGGTGTGCAGATCGCCCGCCATCGCGCGGCGTCCGCATCAGCCGTGGCGGTCGCGCACGGCGGAACCGTTCTGCATGTGGGAGACCACATCTCCGTCATCGGCCCCCCTGAAGAACTCGACGCCTTCGAGCGCCTGATCGGCCGGCGCACCGCGGACGACCTCACCGCCGCTCCGGGCGAGATCCGTCTGCGCCGGATTGTGGTCACCCGCAAGCGGGTGGTCGGCCGCAAACTCGCGGATCTGCACCTGGGTCAGCGGATGAACGTCAAGGTCACGCGAGTCATCCGCTCGGGCGTCGAGATGGCCGCGTTCGGCGGTCTGGTGCTCCAGTTCGGCGACGTGCTCAGCCTGATCGGTGACGATGAATCTCTCGCCAGGGCGGGCGAAGCGTTGGGCAACTCACCCAAGGCCCTGGATGAAACGCATTTCATGCCCATCTTCCTGGGAATCGCCCTGGGAGTCATCGCGGGCGTGCTGCCGATCACCATCCCCGGGCTCCCCGAGCCGGTCCGGTTGGGTCTGGCCGGCGGACCGCTCATCCTGGCCATCATCCTCAGCCGCGTCGGCAACATCGGCCCGCTCGTGTGGTACGTGCCCCAGAGCGCCAAACTCGCATTCCGCGAGTTGGGGATCACCTTCTTTCTCGCGTGCGTTGGCCTCAAGGCAGGTGAGAAGTTCGTCGCCACCGTGATGAGCGAGAACGGTGCGATGTGGATCGCGCTCGCCGCGATCGTCGCCACAGTGCCGCTCATCATCGTCGGCGTCTTTGCCCGAAAGTTCCTCCGCATGAACTACGCCACACTCAGCGGTGTCCTCGCCGGCAGCATGACCGATCCTCCGGCCCTGGCGTTCGCCGGCGGCATGTGCAAGTCCGAGGCTCCCAACCTGGCGTACGCCACCGTGTACCCAGCGACCATGATGATGCGGATCGTGCTGGTGCAGGTGCTTGTGCTGGTCGTGCACTGAGCCGTTTGCGACAAGACCCACACTCCGCCACCTACCCTTGCTCGTGATCCGTCTTCACCGCACAGTCCGCTTCGCCGTCGGCAAAGGCGGTGATCCAGAGTCCCCCAACGGATTCGCCGGCCGCCCGGCGTTCCAGGGGCTTGATCGGCACTACGAGCTGTTCATCACCTGCCGGGGCGAGATCGATCCCGTCGCCTCCTACCTGATCGACATCAAGGAGATTGATCGGGCCGCCCACGCGTCGGTCATACCGGCCATCCGGCACGCCGCCCTGACCGACGATCAAACCCCGCCGTGCCGCGTGCTGCGCAGCGCGTTCCCCGCCCTCAACCGGGCCCTCGCGGGTCGGGTGGAATCCGTGCGCTGGAATCTCTCGCCGTACTACTCCATGGAGATTCACGTGAATCACCCCACCACCGCTCTGCTCCGCCAACGGTTCGACTTCGCCGCCTCGCATCGCCTGCATGTTCCCTCGCTGAGCGACGAGGAGAACCGCGCACTCTTCGGAAAGTGCAACAACAAGAACGGGCATGGCCACAACTACCAGTTCGAGGCCTGCGTGCGGGTTGAAATCGACCGCGACGGCCGCCACGCCTTCACGCTCCGCTCGCTCGAAGATGTCGCTCAGCGCACGCTCATCGAGCGTTTCGACCACAAGCACCTCAACGAGGACACCCCGGAGTTCGCGCACCCCGGCGGCGTCATGCCCAGCGTCGAGAATATCGCGCAGGTCTTCTACCGCCTTCTTTCCGGCGCGATCGCGGCGCAAACCCAGGGGGCCAGCCTCGCGACCATCACCGTGTGGGAAACCGATAGAACCAGCGCGACCTACCCGGCTTGATGGGACACGTCGGCATTCACCGCACGTAGCGGCGATAGCCCGAATCGACAGTTCCCTGCGTTCGGCGGAGGAACGTCACCGCCTCAGGCGTGCGCGAGATCGTGTACGTGCGGACCTGCCACACGTCCAACGTCGGAGGCCCTTCCCATGAGTCCGCCGCGAACAGGGTGTCCGGATCGCGGGCGCCCAACTGCGAGTCCTTGCGAGACTGCTCCCAGCCGCCGGAAACTCCGGCCATGCGAACCTCGGGGCTGCTGAACACCGCCGCGTCCGCCGAGTCCTCACCCGCCATGGGAGAGGCCAGCGTCGAGACGTGCCGTGCAGGTGCGGTCGATTCGCAGCCGCAGCCCAAGAGCGCCGCCGCGACCAACAGGGTTGAAAAGCAGCAAGTCTTCACACCTCTTCATGGTACAGGATCGCGTCCCAAACCACAAGCCCCTTGAGAGAATTCAAGCGACGGGCCGCACGCCGGAGTGGGCTGCGCGGTGTGTGCAACGTGTTCGGGCATCCGCGAGCCTTGCGCAGTTCCTGATAACAACCCCGGGGTCGGCGCCGGTCATTTCATGGGGCCGTTGCAACCTACCAGCGAGTACGCCCGATAGGTGCCATCCGGGAGTTTCACGGTGGCCGATTTGAGCGTGCTCAGTGACTGCGGCTCGCCTCCCACCAACGCCGTGAGTTGGGTCTTGGCCGCCTTAAATGCCATCTTCTGAGCCTCGCGGTCCGTCGCGGCCTCGGCCTTGGTGCCCACGGTCACCCGACCGTTGCTTTCAGTCGCGGTGGTCACGAACCAGGATGGCGCGCTGGGATCCCGCACCGCCGAAGTTTCCGGCGCCTTGGGCGCCGGTTCGGTAGGTGCCGGTTTGACCGGCGTGGAGCCGGGCGCGGCAACCACCGCAGGGCCCGCGGAAGCCTTGGGGTCGCTCAACGTTCCCTGCGGCGTCGTCTGCAGAGGCACAGGAGTCGCACCCGCCGTCGCGGGCTTCGCCGCCGGCGCGGCACTGTCCGGCAGATCCACCGGGGGCATCGGCTCCAGGGATTTGCTCCCGTCGCCAAGCACCGCCCAGACCACGTACGACCCCGTCGCGAGCCGCAGCCACGCCGCCCGCTCGATCTTCATCCCGCGCGGATCCATGCTCCGTGCGATCGCGACGTTCCCAGCGCGAGAAACCGCGCCGTCGAACGCCTCGGCGAGTTTGGGCGAGTTGAACGTGCCCGTGGCACGCTTCTGATCTTCCACCGCCGACGCCCACCAGACCGGCCCGCGTGTCCGGTCCGCAGACTCCAAGCGAACACCCACGGTCCGCTGCAACGCCGCCGCCTCGCGCAGCCCCTGCGCCTTGAACTCGTCCGCCAGCGAGGGAGATTGCCCGTCGGGCCCCGATTCCTCGGCGATCTTCGCCGCCAGGGCACGCTGCGCCGGGGTCGCGGGTGTGTCCACCGCCGCGGCGTCTTCGCCCGCCTCTGGCGAACCGCTGCACCCGGTCAACGCTACGGCCCCGCACATCAGCACGCTCATCACAGTTCGGTTCTTCATGGCACTTCTCAGGTCTTCTTGGGTTCGGCGAACAGCGGCTGCTGGTTCTTGACATCGGGCGCACGCGAAGCCAGTTCGTCCAGTTCTCGCCTCAGTTCATCCACGTTGCGGAACTGCCGATGCTCGCTCGCATACCGGATGTACGCCACCTGATCAAGTTCCCGCAGCTTCGACATCACCCGGTCGCCGATCACGTGGCTGTCCACCTCGCGGTCAAACTCGCGGTGCAGATCCTCCTCGATCTCCGTCACCATCCGCTCTTTGGCCTCCTCGGGAATCGGCCTCTTGCCGCACGCCGACTGCACGCCCCGCAGGATGTTGTCGCGATTGAACGGCACATGCGTGCCGTCCCGCTTCACCACCACCAGGCGCGCCGTCTGCTCCACGCGCTCGTACGTCGTGAATCGCCGCGCACACACCACGCACTCGCGCCGACGCCGTACCACTTTCGCGCCATCGCTCTCGCGGCTGTCGATCACCTTGTCGTTGTTCGCGTTGCAATAAGGACACAGCACGGGTTACCACCACTGGTTGGGGGTGCAGGGCCGAAGAACGCAAAGGATACCCAGCCAACCCGGGCCGGATCGGGGCTTCGGGCGGCTCCAGCGGCGCAGCGTGCCAACAATCCTCCCCCGAAGCGGCGATCGAAGCCAAAACTTCATCCGCGCGAGTCCCTCAATCCGATGAGTAAGGCCTTGAACGATCATCTGTCAAGACGAGTGGTGCTCCAAGGGGGCTTGCTGGCGACCGCCGCGGCGTGGCTGTCCGGCTGTCAGTCATCCATCCGGGCCGGTGACATTCCCGGTCCGGTGTGGCCCCACGATGAATCGCCCGCCCACCGGGGTCGACGTCGCTCCCCTGGGCAATGTAATCCCTCGTCGCGCCTGGACCAACGCGGGCATCATCAGTTCGCGGGCGTACGAGATGAACGGCATCAACCGACTGACCGTGCACCACGAAGGCAACACCTTCACCGGCAGCGCGGATCAGGCATCGATCGCCCGCAAACTGGCCAACATCCGCCAGGGACATATCAACCGCCGCCCCGAGCCCTTCGCGGACATCGGGTACCACTACATCATCGACCCCGCCGGCCGCATCTGGGAAGGTCGCCCCCTCAAGTGGCAGGGCGCGCACGTTGAGAAGAACAACGAGCACAACCTCGGCGTCATGCTCATGGGCAATTTCGACGAGCAGCGGCCCACCACGGCCCAGCTCCGTTCGCTCGAATCATTTGTGGTCGCCCAGATGCGCTTGTACAACATCTCGGTCAACCGGTTGTACACGCACCGCGAACTCAAGGCCACCGCCTGCCCGGGACGCAACCTGCAGTCCTGGATGCTCGCCGCCCGGTCCCCGGCCGGCACCTTTGCACGGGCCTGATCCGGCTGCGACCGCGGCAAGATCGCCACTGGACCCACCCGTCCGACCTCCCTATCATCTCGACCCTGCACGGAGTATCGCGATGAAGACCGGCATTCACCCCAAGTATTTCCCTAACTGCAAAGTCTACCACAACGGCCAGGTCGTCATGACCGTCGGCGCCACCGTGCCGGAGATGCACGTCGAAGTGTGGTCGGGTTCTCACCCGTTCTTCACCGGCAAGCAGACCTTCGTCGATTCCGCCGGCCGCGTCGAGAAGTTCCAGCGTAAGTACGCCGGCAACTACTTCGCCAAGGGCGCCCCGGCCGCGAAGAAGGCCTGATCCTCACCAAAAGCGACAACGAAAAATGGATCGCCGTCGGCGATCCGTTTTCTTTTTTGCTTTTCGGCTGTCCGCCGGCTCGGTTACCCCGCCTTCTTGCCAAGCACCTTCGCGATATCGAAGTCGATGAAGTCCGCGTGGTGGAAGATCCACGACTCGATCGTCCGCTCCACTTTGTCCCCCTCGTGGCTGTGCGTCGCCACGATGTGCATCACCTGCGGCGGGATGCCGTGCTTGTAGCACAGCGCCACGCCGCTGAACGGGTGCCGGAGCATCTCGCCGTAGAACCCTTTCACCACCGCACCGGTGTTGTTCTTGTCGAACTCGAGCATCTTGCCCACATCCGCCAGCAGCGAGCCGGCGATGAGGTAGTCCAAGTTCACCGGGATGCGAGCCCCGAAGACCTCGTTGAGCACCTTCGTGATCGCGATGCACTGCTTGCAGCACGAGTTGAGGTGCTCGACGAACCGCAGATCGATCTTCCCCGCGAGCAGCGTGAACGGGATGGCGCGGATCTCGTCGAACGTCCACCCTTTGCCGCCGCAGCCGCTCGTCAGCGCCTCGTCCCACACCGCCGCGACCTTGTCGCGCAGCGCCGCATCGGTGATGTCCATGAGGTTCGGGAAGAGCTGCGCGATGTCCTTGGTGGTGTACTTGGCCATGCCCCAGTGTAGATCGTCACCCGCGCACGGCAACGATCGCCGCGGTGGCGTCGTCGTCCAGGCTGGGCCGGCCGGCGAATGCCTCCAGGTGCGTGAAGATCCGCGCCGCCTCCGAGGCCAACTCCGACCCGTCGCAAGCCGCCCGTATCCTCGCGACCCCGAACTGCTCCGTCGTCGGATCACGCTGCTCCGCAACCCCGTCGCTGAACAGCACGACGCGCGCCCCCACCGGCAGTTGAACCAGCCGTTCCGGGAACAGGCTCTGATCATCGATCCCCACCGGCACGCCGCACGCGCCCGAATCCTCCCCCACGCTCCCGTCCGGCATCCGCACGAACCAATGCCCGTGCCCCGCGTCGATGTACCGCAGCGTTCCATCCGCTTCGAACACACCCACCCACAACGACGCGAACCTGCCGGAGAGCGCGTACGAGCACAGATACATGTTCAGCCCGGCCACCGCCGCTTCAAGGCTCCCGGTCGTCCGCAGCAGTGCCGACAAATGCGCCTGCGTCAGCGCCATGAGCATGCCCGAACCCGCCCCGTGCCCCGCGACGTCTCCCAGGCACACCGCCACCCGCCCCGCGCCCAGGTCGATGATGTCAAAGAAGTCACCCGCCACGAACACGCCCGGACGCGACACCACCGCGTACTCCACGCACCCGGTCCGCCCCACCGGCGATGGCATCACCGTCTGCTGCACCTCGCGCGCCGCGTCCAGTTCCGCCGTGAGCTCCCGCTGCCGCTGCTCGCTGGCCCTCGCGTCCAGGTAGATGAACGCCGCGGCTGTGCCCCCGATCATCACCGGCACGCACACGGCCGAGTGGATCGCCATCTCGGAGATGCTGTTGCTCGACACTTGCCCCTGCATCTCCGACAGCACGCACGATTGCCCGGCCGCGGCCGCCTGGATCAGCGACCGGCTGAACGTGTTCGGCGCCCCGTCCGAGTTCCTGGCGTGCCGGGAACCAAGCACCTTGACCTCCGCCGCGTCCCGCTCCAGGCACAGCACCGCCGCGCGAGAGTACCCGGTGCCCAGCAGCACGGCATCCAACACGGCGTTGATGATCGACGGTTTGTCGGTGGTGCCGCCGAGCTTCGAGATGCACTGCGTCAACAGCCGCAAACGCTTGCCCGCCAGAGTCGCGTGCCCCTCGCCGGAGATCTTGCTGATGCGCTGGTGCGGAGCCGCGGCGTCGTCCAGCGTCCCCGTCCCGCGCGACGCGGTCTCGCCGATGCACACCCGGAATGTCCACGCGCCGATGCGGGCCAGATCACCTTCCGAGACCGGCACCGGCTCGTGCGGCACCAGTTTCACGCCGTTGATGAACGTGCCCCCGCTGCTGCCCTGATCTGTGATGAACCACTGCCCGCCTCGCGAACTCACCAGGGCATGCCGCCGCGATACTCCCTCGTGCATCAGGCAGATGTCGCAATACGGCAGACGCCCGAGTATCGCCGTGTCGCCCGGGCGCACGAAGTACGCCCCCATCTGAGGTCCGATGAGCGATCGCAGTGTGAGCGGAAGATCGGGCATGGCGGAAGACCAACGAGAAACGCACCGGTCCCGCGTCAACGAGGCGGAAACTCCGGGACTCTGTCGAACGCACCTCGGCGGTCCTTGCTCGTCACTGTATGTAAACCGCTCGTTACCGGCCAAGCACCCGGGTCTTGAGTTCTTTCCCGCTGAGCACCAGGGCGTCGCCGTCCATCGAGATCTCGATCGGGCCTTCAAGCCCATCGATCGCCCACGAAACCGGCGCCGGACGCGTATCGCCGCCGGGCCAGATATCGAGCCTCGCCCCCGGGGAGTACGGCACCTGCCCCTGCGCGTCGTGGGCGAGCGTCAAACGATGCACATCGCCGCCGTTCGGCGTGACCGCCAGCGTCATCGTCTGCGCAGAAATGTTGTGGAACGTCACCGTGGTCGGCGCCGCCTTGGGCCCGAACCGGTACACCGCCACCGTCGCCGCCGCGGCCAGGATGACAACAGCCAGCGCGAGTTGGAGCGGGCCCTTGGACATGCGCTAGCGATCGAGTTCCGCGGCCACCACGTTGATCGAACCGATCACCGCCGGCACGTCCGCGAG
>JBGAMO010000286.1:0-2198 GCA_044222845.1 Phycisphaerales bacterium | reverse complement strand
GCCGAGCGAACCCTCCTGCGGGCGTTTGAGATCTTGAGGATCGAATTCGAGCCTGGTCACGGCAGAGTCCAGCGGGTTGTGCGCGCTCTGGCGAACCTCTATGGCGCCTCTGGACGCCTCGCCGACCAGGGCGCGTGGGCCGCCCGGCTCACGCCGCAGCTGCAGCCATAGTCAACAAGGGTTCGCGAAGACCTGACTCCAGGCGGCACGCAACTGGTGGTCCGCGCAGGGAACACAGTGATTTCGTGTCGCCGACGGGCGTCCCATTCGTTTCTGGATGCGGGATTGGCGAACCGCCTTCCCCCGCCCCGAAACGAGGACCATTCTGGCCTCGCGCGGGTTGGACCAGCCAATACTCGGAGTCATCTCATGAACAGATCAGCGGCAATCATCCACCTTTCGCTGGCAGCATCCCTCGCGACAGTTGCATCAGCTCAGACCGTCAACATCACCGGCACCGAAGGCCCCGACAGCGTCAGGTTTGTGGTCGCCTACGAGCAGGTCAAGAGCAACAAGGGCAAGCAGCACACGCTGCGCGTTGAGTACATGGCGGCGGGTTCGGGCAAGTGGGTCAGCGTTCGGGACTCCAACAACACCGATCTGTGGGATCAGAACAAGCCTCTCCCCGCCTTTGATCTGACCCTCCTCGGCGGCAACGACAGCGTGTGGATCGAGGTGAAGACCTCCGGCGAGCGGCTGAAGGCCCCCGTGACTGTCAACCTCGGTCAGGGTGATGACATCGCCGATTTTTCGTTGTCAACCGTTCCGGTGTCGCTCGCCGGTGGCAAGGGCAACGACCGCCTGGTTGGCGGCACGGGCGCGGACACGCTGGTTGGTGGGATGGGTTCGGACACCCTCGATCCCGGCCTCGGGTCCGACCTCGTCGATGTATCGATCGTGGACGGCAGTACCGATCTCGTCCTTGCTCGTTACGGCGGGAGCGACCTGATCTTCATCCCGGCGAACGCGGCAGAGGCTTCCCGTGAAACGGTCCAGAAGGACTCATCCGACAGCGTCGTCTCCAAGTGATCCGCACGGCAGTCCGAGTGAAAAGGACCCAGACCGTGCATCCGCCTCGCTTCGCGATGCCGCGCCCCGCTTCCAAACCACACCGCCCACCGGGCATGATCCAAGGAGCTTTTCAAGTGCCAGCACTCACCCGAAGACTCGCCATTACCCCCGCGCTGAGCGTTGTCATCACGTTGCTGCTCGCCTCCGCACCTGCGGCGGCCACAATCCGTTACGTCAATGACGACGCACTCCCCGGCGGTAACGGGTTGTCCTGGTCGACGGCGTATCAGCGGCTTGAATCGGCCCTCGCCGCTTCCTCGTCGGGCGACCAGATCTGGGTCGCGGTGGGACGCTACGAGCCCGCACCGGCGAACGGAAACCGCTCCCTGTCCTTCGTGCTCAAGGGCGGCGTGCCCGTGTACGGTGGTTTCCGTGGCAATGAAGCTACACTCGCGGACCGTGCCGGGTTCTTCGAGGACACACTTCTCAGCGGAGATCTCAACCGCAACGACGGCTTCTTCACCAACACCTCCGAAAACTCCTTCAACGTCGTCGACATGCAACAGTCCGCGTGCGTGCTCGACGGTTTCAATATCGCGTACGGCAACGCCAACGGTACCGGGCTGTACGAGAAAAACGGTGGCGCGATCATCGCCACCGGCGGCGGCTCAATCGTCCGAAACTGCATCCTGCAGGTCAACCAATGCTCCGGGTCCGCCGCGGGCGGTGGCGCGGCGTATGCCGCGGGATGCGTTTTCGAAGGATGCACATTCCTCCACAACAGAAGCACCGGGTCTTCGGGCGGCGGCGCCATCTTCGCTTCCGGTCCCGTGACGCTGAAGGATTGCCGCTTCCAGTTCAATACCTGCATCGGCGGCTCGTTTGGGGGCGGCGCTGTATCCGTGGTTTCGGGAGAACTGACCGTGGAGGGGTGCCTCTTCCAGTCGAACACTGCCGATTTCGACTCCTCCGGCGGGGGCGGCGCGATCCGGGCCGATTCCGCTTTGGTCATCAACTCCCGATTCCTCTCGAACCGCGCCGATGGCGGCTCGGGCGGAGCGATCACCGGGAGCACGCTGCGGATGGTGAACTGCCTCGTGGCCTCAAATGAGAGCCTGAACGGCAGCGGGGCGATCATCCTGATGAACGGGGAATCGTCAATTACCAACTGTACGATTGCATCGAAC
>JBGAMO010000123.1:0-14533 GCA_044222845.1 Phycisphaerales bacterium | reverse complement strand
CGATGATTCGCCCGACGTATCGGAACGCCGCGGACTTCACCACGCCCTGCTCCGTGATCCGCAGCCGCGTCTTGCCCCCTTCGTCAATCACGTCATACGTCCAACTCCCCCCGAACGGCAGCGAATCGTCCGCAATCCGCGTCACCATCCGCCGCGGCGGGTCCATCGCCTCCACCTCCAACGTCAGGTCGCCCCCCGACCCCACCTCTTTGTGAACTCTGTGGCCACCCCGGTCCGCCAACCGCTCAATGCGCTTCACGTCCTTGCGCCACGCCGGTTGCCCGTCAAAGTCCGTGATCAACTTCCACACCGCTTCCGCAGGCTTTGACACCACGATCGACGCCGTCGCCGTGTGCTCCCGCGGCATCATCCGCCCCACCACCAACACGGTCGCCACCATCGCGATGAACCCGACCGCCAACGGCAGAATGATCAAGAAGAGTTTCATCCCGGTCTCCATAGTGTCCAGAAAGTCTCCAGCGTCCAAGCACGCCACGAGTCGCCATTTACACCGCCGCGCCCAGCACCCGTTCCGCCGCCCGCTTCACTCGCTCCAGTTCGATCCGGTCCATGCTGCACCGCTCCGGATGGTCATTCGCCACCTCGCTCTCCGGAAGTGTCGGGTCCGCGAGCACGATTTCTTCCCGCGCCCCCTCGCGCATGGGGATGATCGTCCATCGATGGTCCGTCGGTCCGAACAGCGACACCAGCGGCACGCCGAACGCCGCCGCCAGGTGCCTGGGCCCTGTGTCATTCGTCACCACGACCGCCGCGCCCCGCACCACGCCCTTGAGCGCCCCCAGCGTGATGCCCAGCGCCGGCAGCGACACTCCGCCGCACGCCTCGGCGATGTTCCCAGCGAGTTCCTTCTCCGCGGGTGAGCCGTTCACCAGAATCTTCACGCCCCGCCATTCTTGCAGCCACCGCGCCAGAGCCGCGAATCGCTCCGCCGGCCACCGCTTCGCCGGGTCGTTCCCGCCCGGGTTGAGGAGCGCGTAGGAAGCGCCGGGCGCACACCCCGCCACCGCGAGAATCTCCGCCGACGCTCGTTCCTGTTCCGGCGACACGCCCAACTCCATGCAAGCGCCCGCAGGCAGCGTCCAACGGGCCGGGTCCATCGCCGTTGAATCCATATCCCCATCCAGCAGCGCCCGCGCCGCCCTCCAGTAATACTCGCACGCGGGAATCACCGCCCACCCGCCCCGGTCGCGTTTGGCGGCCTTGAGCCGATCCGTGAGCAAAAAGCCCCGCCCGTCTCGGTCGTACCCCATCCGCCTCGGAATCCCCGCGATCCGCGCCACCAGCGCCGTGCCCAGCGAGTTGGTGAGCAGCAGCGCCGTGTCGTACTGCCGGGGCCGCACCTTGGCCGCGACGAACTTGGGTCCGAACACCCCGCTCGCCCGCTCCACGTGCAACTCGTCAAACAGGCTGCTCCCGGCCAGCACCTGATCGATCCCCGGCCTGCACAGACCGCCGATGAACGTGCCCGCCAGCCGATCGCGGATCGCCCGCAGCGCGGGCGTGGCCATGGTCACATCGCCCACCCAACTGGGGAGCACCACCAGCAACCGCAGCGGCTTGCGCACCGGCGACGTCATTCCCGCCAGCCCTCGTCGCGGTCCTTCCCGCCGTACCCATCATCATCGAACGTGCCCGGCTTGGGCGTTCCCCACAGCGGCCCGTCGCGATACTTGCCCTCGTACCAGGCGTTGGTCTGCCGCCGCAGCTCCGCCAGAAAGCCCACCGCCGCGAGCTTGTCCAGCCCCAGTTCCATCGTGATCGAATCCGGCGCCACGTCGATGCGAGACAGCGCGATCCCCTCACGTTCCGCAAGCCCCTGCGCCGCCGCGATCACGACGCTCCGCACGCCCTCATCCTCCAGCGGCGTGCCGTTCAGGGCCCGCAATCTCACGATCGAGATGTCCATCAGGTGTCCTTGTCCTTCTCGCGTTCCTTGAGCCACTTGCGGTTCACGAACATGTGAACCAGGATCATCAATCCCGCGATGATGAACCCGGAGATACCCAGGATCCGGATGGTCGCCGAGCCCGAACGGTCGCTGGAATGCACCAGGATGGACGAACTCACCACCACCCCCGCCACCATCATGCCGAACGAGATGTTCCGGCTCGCGTGCTCCACGCTCCGCGTCACCTTCGTCAGCCCACGGTGCTCCAGGTTCACGGCCAGCCGGTTGCGCCTCACCATCCCCATCAGTATCCGGATCTCCCGAGGCAGGTCTTCCATCAGCGACGCGTACTCCACCATGCTCGCCGCCGTCCGCCGCTTGAGCGCCGTCGCCCCGTACCGCCTCTTGAGCACCTTCTCCACGTAGGGCCGCAGGTGCGAGATCATGTCAAACTCAGGGTCCAGGCTCCTCGCCACCGATTGGATCGTCGTGAGCGATTTGACCAGCATCACCAGTTCCGCCGGGAACCGGATCTTGTGGAACCGCAGTTTCTCGAAGAAGCTCTCCAGCAGCACCGGCAGATCGATCTGATCCACCGTCGCCCCCTCGAAACTCTGCGCGAACTCCGCCATGTCGGCCCGGAACACCCGATCGTCCAACTTGGTGTACGGCACATCCGCCAGGCTCGACACCACGGCGATCACCTCGTCCGTGTTCGCTTCCGCCACAGCCCTCACCAGCCGCGCCAGCAACTCCATCGTCCGCGGCTCGATCCGCCCCGTCATCCCGCAATCAATGAACCCCGCCGCGACGCTCCCGTCGTCGTTGACGAGCGCGAACAGGTTCCCCGGGTGCGGGTCCGCATGAAACAGACCGATCTCCAGGCACTGCCGAGCCACCGCGTCCGCGCCGTGGCTCACCACCTGCGTGCACTGCTCGGGGGTCAGGTCCCCGGGCTTGAGCCGCGAGAGCAGCACGCCCCGAAACTCCTCCAGCGCGAGCACGCGCTTGGTCGTCGCTTCCCAATACACCTTGGGGAACCGCACGTTGGGATCCTCTGCGAACGCCTCGCGCAACCGGTCCGTCGATCTTCCCTCGAATGTAAAGTCCACTTCCCGCTTGAGTTCCCGGGCAAACTCCCGCACCACGTCCGCCGGGCTGAACCCGGTGTTTGCCAGATGCGTCTGCGCGAACTCGGCCAGCGTGCGCAGTATCTCCAGGTCCGATTGCGTCAGTTCCTCCGTTCCCGGCCGCAGTATCTTGAGCACCACCGGCGTCCCATCCACCAGCGTCGCCCGGTGCACCTGCGCCATCGAAGCCGCCGCGATGGGAGTTTCTTCCACGTGGCTCAGCACGTCCGACACCCGCCCTTCGAACTCCTCTTCCAGCACGCCGCGGATCACGGAAAACTCCAGCGTCTGTGCGCCCGCCTGTAGTTTCGCGAACTCATCCGCCCATTCCGCGGGGATCAGGTCCTTGCGGCACGAGAGCATCTGGCCCAACTTCATGAACGTGGGGCCAAGTTGCTCCATCACCACCCGCATGCGAGCCGCGCGGGGCAGATGCGCCACCGGTTCCGTCACCTTCGCGCCGCGGAACAGGCGTGTGCCCTTATCGACCAGCTTGTCCAGCCCCAGCGTGGTCACGGCGTCCGCGAAGCCGTACCGGACCAGCACATCGAGAATCTCGACGTAGCGACGTACGTTGCGGATGGTGCGAGTAACTTCAGTAACCGGCATACCCAAGCCTATCCCTACCGCCGCCCAACCGTCGCGCATCGGCCCGCGCGGCCGTGTTCCTTCATCACTTCTTCGGTACTTCCCTTTGCCTCTCGCTCATCAGCACGACGCAATAGACTCAATTTCATCGCATCGCCGACACTTTCTCGGCGTTTCATCATGGTTATAGTTCTGTACGGACAGCGACGGCCACTTGAGTGGCCTGTGGGAAGCACACAAGGGAGTCACTCGCGGAGGGCCAGGGCGGTTCTCATCGCTTGATGCATTCGTATGTCGCAGTACACCACGAACAGCCTCATGGAAGCCGTGTACGAGCAGTTGCGCGCGGTTGCCGAAGCCCGGATGCAGGAGGAGCGTTCCGACCACACCCTGCAGGCCACCGCGATCGTCAACGAGGCCTATGTGCGCCTCAAGCAGAACGGCAAGAACCACTGGTCCGGCCCCGCCGAGTTCTATGTCGCCGCGGCCGAGACCATGCGCCGCGTCCTCATCGATCACGCACATGCCCACAAGGCCGCGAAACGCGGCGGCAATCGCAAGCGCGTCGATCTCACCGACGTCGTCGACCTTGCACAGTTCGGAAGCGCCGAAGATATTCTGAGCATCGATGACGCTGTTTCCCGCATAGAGGCGGTGGACGCCCAGGTCGGCCGCACCATCCGACTTCGCTTCTACGCCGGTCTCACGACCGAACAAATCGCGTCCATCACCGGCGTGCCCTACGCCACGGTCCGGCGTGATTGGGAGTTTGCTCGGGCCTGGTTGTTCAAAGAACTTCGCGACGAATAGCGCCATGCCCCGCGCCGCCGCACTCGTGCTCTGGTTCGCAGTCCTTCCTCGTTCCGGGGGTGTCATGTGCAGGATTCCTTGCTCCGTGAAGCACGCGAAGCCTTCGGCCTCGCGATCGAAGCGGACCCCAACCAACGCGACAGCGTCATCGCCAGAATTTGCGGCGACAACGAGCCGCTGCGCCGCGCCGTAATCGAGTTGCTCGAAGCCCACGACAACGCGCACAACTTCATGGCCCACCCCGAGAGCGCCTCCAAACGAGGCCAAGGGATCGACACCCCGCCCACCGCCGACCTCCCCCGCACCGGCAGCAGCCTCCCGCACCGTCACTCCTGCGGCCCCGGCGACCGCCTCGGTTCCTTCGTGATCGAAAAGGAACTCGGCCGCGGCGGCTTCGGCACCGTCTTTTTCGCCCGCCAGGAGCAGCCCGTCCGCCGCGTCGCCGCCGTCAAGGTCATCCATTCCGTCGGCAACAACCGCCAGGTGCTCGCCCGCTTCGAGCAGGAGCGTCAGGCCCTGGCGAGCATGAACCACCCCCACGTCGCCTCCGTGCTGGAGGGCGGCGCCACCGACGACGGCATCCCGTACTTCGCGATGGAGTACATCCGGGGCGATCCCATCACCGTCTACTGCGACCGCAACCGCCTGACCACCAACGAACGCCTCAGACTCTTCTGCTCCGTCTGCGACGCGGTGCAGCACGCCCACCAGAAGGGGATCATCCACCGCGATCTCAAGCCCAGCAACATCCTGGTCTACACCGCGGACGGCAAGCACATCCCCAAGGTTATCGACTTCGGCATCGCCAAAGTCATGGGCGAGCGCCTCATTGCTGAATCCATCCACACCGATGTGCGCTCGTTTGTGGGCACCCCCGAATACATGAGCCCCGAGCAGGCCGACCCCAGGATCGGCGTCGTCGACACCCGCAGCGATATCTACAGCCTCGGCGTCCTCCTCTACGAACTGCTCATCGGCGCCCCGCCGCTGGACTGCCGTGAACTCAGCGCCGCGCCGTTCCTTCACCTCCAGCACCTGATCTCCGAGGTCGACCCCCCAACCCCCAGCAGCCGCCTCACGAGCCAGGCCAATCTCGCGGAAATCGCCTATTCACGCCGTAGCAACTCGGGCGAACTCCCGCGCCTCGTCCGCGGCGACCTCGACCACATCGCGATGAAGGCGCTCGAAAAGCCCGTCGCACGTCGCTACGCCACCGCCGCCGAGTTCGCGGCGGATATCAACCGCTACCTCAACCAGGAGCCCGTGCTCGCGGCCCCGCCCAGCCGTCTCTATAAACTCTCCAAGTTCGTTCGCCGCAACCGCGCCGCGTCTCTCTTCGCCGGTGTCGCCGTGCTCGCCGTCGCGACGGGCTTCGCGTTCGCCGTCGCCGGGTATTTCGCGGCGGAAAAGGGCCGCGTGGAGGCGGTCCAAGCCAAAGCCTCCGCAGAACGCAGCGCCGCCATCGCCCTCCGCTCCGGCGACATTCTCAAAGCCGTCACCAACCTCATGGTCGATGCGCCGTTCAGATCTCTCCACCCAGAAATGATCGGCGGCGGCAACATCTCCGTGCGCGAGTACATCGACCGAGTCGCCCAACGGGCGGAAAGCGAAGAGAACCCTTCGGTCCGAGGCATGTTGCTGTCCCGCATGGCGAAGCTATCGCTCTTCGCCGACAACTCATCCGTCGCCGCCAAGCGAGCAGGCGCCGCGATCGCTGCACTGGAGCAGGACCCGCAGGCCGATCCCAAGGAACTCGCCGAAGCCCTCGCCACCAGCGCCGTCGCAAGCCACCGCCGAGGCGACATTACCGGTTCTCTTGCCTCCATTGAACGCGCATGCACCCTCGCTCAGCAAGCCCCCGCGGCGGAAGGCAAGGTCATCGCCCGGTACGGCATCACCCGCGTCCGAGCACTCCAGGAGTTGAACCGGTCCGACGAAGCCCTCGCCAGCGGGCAAGACCTGTTGGAGCAGATCTCCCTCCTTCCTCCGGACCCGATCAACGTGGAGCTCGACGCGGGCGCCAGGTGGGCGTGCGCCAACATACTTCAATCCACCGGCAAGTACGATGAAGCCATCGCCCTGATCGAAAAGGGCATTGGCCGAATCCGGGAAGCCCATCCCAAGCCCCGCCAGAGGCTCGCGGACCTTCTCGACAGCCTCGGACAGGCGCATCTCCTCCATGATCACTCTTACGAAGCGACGCCGCTGTTCCAGGAGGCGTACGACATCCGCCGCGATATTCTCCCACCCGACCACCCCATGATCGCGGTCTCGCTCCAGAACTTCTCGGAGAACGCCGCGCTCAAGTTCCGGGGCCCTGAAGCCGTCAACTGGGCCCGCCGTGCCTTGGAAATCCTGGACAATCGCGGCGATGGTCCCTCGTTGGCCCGCGCCGAAGCGCTGGACGCACTCGCACTGGCCCTGACCGCCGACTACCGTTCACTGGACGCTTATTTCGCATACGAAGCGGCCGAATCGGAGTACGCGTCGCTGCCGACCCCGCGCTGGGACCTCGCGGCCCGATCCAGAGTTTGGATGGCGTCATCACTGATCGATAGGGGCGAAGTGGAATCCGCCGAACGGATGTGCCGCTTCGCCGTCGAGTTCCTCTCCTCAGACTACCCAAACTCCAGATTCCTTGATGAAGCCAGAGAAATGCTCGACGACGCCGTCCAAGCCGCGGAGGAACGTCGACGGGCCAAGGCAGCCGACACGTCCCGCTGAATCCCGCCACCCTTCTCCATCTTACCAGCAAAAACACGTGCTCCGCGCGCCGCATTGAATTGCCGCAGTCTCTCTGTTGGTCCGCGGATTCTGCGCGGTACACACCCGAGTGACACTCGCCGCATGTGCATACGGCCGGCGTCATTCTCCTGCGTCCTGGAGTTCCGCAATGGCCGGCACCAACCTCACCAACTTCCTCAACCAGATGCGTGCGAATATCAACGATCTGTGCGATCCCGAGACCGGCCCGGAAGATGAGCCTGACGCATCCGCGTACTCGTGGCTCCGCGCCGATGCCGACGCTCAGCCCTCCGAGGTGAACGACTGGGCCGGCAAGCGCGTCGACGATGCCACCTACCCATCCCCTCAATCGTCCTGGAACGCCAAGGTCGGCGACAACGCCATCGCCTGGTGGGGCGCGTTCAACTCGAATCTCACCGCGTTCGCAAACGGCAGCCGTCCTTCATCACCCGCGTCCGAAAGCGAGCTCTGGGATTGGAGCAACGACTCCCCCACCCCACCCGTGCAGCCAGGCTCCGGGACCTTGCCCCGTATCAAACTCCGCTTCCCCGTGATTTCCGGCTCCTGATTCAGCGGCCGTGCGACGCTTCCCGTGAACTCACGGTCGGGAACGTACCTCTGCGTGTGTGCCGCCGCGGCTCGGCCTTCATCCAATCCCCCACCACCGCCTCCGCCAGGTCCGCCATGAACGGTTCCGCCACCGTCGTGTACTCGTACCTGTCGTCGTTGAGAACCCTATCCGCATTCGTGTACATCACCGCCGCGAGGAACAACCCCCGCCCGGTGCTCAGGTCCTCGATATACGCGTTCTCGATCGTGAACCCGTACGCCTGCCCCACCTTGTTCGAGACTCTCCACCGCTCCAGCGGCCCCAGGCGCAGCAGCCCCGGCAGGAACATCTTGCAATAGTCGTTCGGGTATTCCTTCGCGTCGTACCGCGGATTCGCCGAGGAGCCGGGATACTCGGACATCGCCGATGTGAGAAACGCCCGATCCTCGGGCGTGAGCGCGAAGCCCGGTTTGCCCAGATCGATATCCGGCCGCGTCACCATCACCAGCGCATCCTGCAGATCGCGCAGTGAAATCCCGTTGCGACCTTCAAAGTTCATCGGCCGCCGCTCCAGCACATCCCCCTTCATGAACCCCGTCCCCACCTCCAGACCCGGCCCGCGATTCGTGAGTGTGAGGTCGCTGGTCCTCGCCGGGATCGTCACCACGCCCGCGCCGGTATCGAAACTCACCGCCGCCGTCATCCGCTGATCCGGAATCACGCGGCTCTCCGACAGCCTGTGATTCACCACCACGCTCGTCAATCCCGCAGCGTGCATCTTCTCGTTCAACTCCCGGTGCCCAACGAGGTCGTACAACCTGTTGAACGCCTGATTGTCCGACACCAGGAACAGCTTGCGCACCTCGTGCCCCACCGTGATCGCCCCACCCGCCAGGTTGCTCGCGTCCCGCTCCTGCGCCGCATCACCGGGAAACAACGGCGCGATCCGCACGGGCGTCGACACCGTCACCGCGGGCCCGCCCCGCGATACCTCGTGCAGTGTCTGCATCGCCGCCACCGCGGCGCACAGTTTGATCGCGCTCGCCGGATAGAAATACTCAGCGTCAACCCGGTACCCCTCCCGCACCAGACGCAACCGGCCATCGCTCCCTCGTTCCACCGTCGCCGCGAGAACCTGCACCCGATACTCCTCCGCGGCGGCCGTGATCTTCCCGAACCTCTCGGGCCGCTCCCGCAGCGCCCGCTCCACGCGGTTGGCACGTTCGCACCCCAGGACTCCCAGCAGCGCCAACACACACACGAAGATCGATCTGGGCACACTCATGCCACCCCCACCGCCGCCAACTCCGACGCCACCAGTTCGTGCAGTTCCTGCCGCGGCCGAATCAACGTCACCTGCGTTCCATCCACCAGCACCTCCGCCGGCTTCGGATGGTCGTTGTACGTCGACGCCATCGACATTCCATACGCCCCCGCGCAGAATACCGCCAACACAGCCCCTTCTTCCACCACCGGCAGCGGCCGATCCTGGCACAGAAAGTCCGAAGACTCGCACAACGGCCCCACCACGTCTGTTCCGACCAACCCCGCCGCGTTCTCGGGCGGCGCCAGCCGCGTCGGCGGGCTCTGCGTTCTCGCCGGCCATACAAAGTGGTGCGCCTGGTACAGGGCGGGACGGATCAGCGTGTGCATCCCGGCATCGCACACGACAAACCGCTTCTTGTCCCCGATCTTCACGTACTGCACACGCGTGAGCAGCACGCCGGTGTTCCCGACGATGCACCGCCCCGGCTCCATGAACACCCGCAGCCCATAAGCCACGCGGCCCGCAAGCAGCGGCACGATCCCCGCCGCGAACTCTTCCGGCGTGGCCGGCGTCGATAGTCCGTAATCGATCCCGTACCCCCCGCCGATGTTCAGCGTGTCCAGTTCCGCGCCCTTGGCGTTGAGTTCATCCATCATCGCCAGCACCACAGCGATCGCCTCCATGTAGGGCTTGGGCGTTGCGATCGGCGACCCCAGGTGTACGTGCACGCCCCTCACCTTGAGGTACGCGTGCGCCCTCGCCGCCTCGATCACTTCCTTGGCTCGCGCGATCGCGATCCCGAACTTGTTCTCGCTCTTGCCGGTCGTCGTGTACTTGTGCGTGTGCGCATCCACATCCGGATTCACGCGGATGCACGCCCTCGCTTCAACCTTGAGGTCTTCCGCGATCCGGGCGATCCGCCGCAGTTCGCCCTCGGATTCGATATTGAACATCCCCACCGCCCCGCGCCCCTCGGGCCCTCGCCCCGAACCGTCTTTCACGATGCCCTTGAGCGGGCTGTGCGCCCCGCTCAGCGCCGCCGCGATCTCCTCGCGTGTCTTGCCAACGCCCGCGAACACCACTTTGGACATATCAACGCCCGACAGCCACGCCCTCTCCAACTCCCCGCCCGACACCACGTCCATGCCCGCCCCAAGCCCCGCCAGCGTCCGGCACACGGAGACGTTTCCGCACGCCTTGAGCGCGTAGCACAGCGTCGGCTTCAGCGCCATGAACGCGCCGGCCAACCGCGTGAAGTTGGCACGGATCCCCGTCGCCGAGTACACATACAGCGGCGTGCCGAACCGCTCCGCGAGATCCTCGGCGCCAACCTCGTCGATGTGCAAACTCCCGTCCCGGTACGTGCAATGAGGCAAAACGTTCGTCGTGTGCATGAGTGACAAATCGTACCGCGGCCAAGCGAGAAACCCGCGCCACGCGAGCGATCCGGCCACAAAACCACGCACAAGCAAACCCCGGAACCGTCCGCACTCGCCCCCACCGGATCTACCCTCGCCCATGCCCTCGGACTACGAACTCACGATCTCCCGCTACCAGACCTTTCTGCGTGATGTCCTTGACCCCGCCATATTCCCCGCCGCGGCACCCCTCCAGGTCCTCGCCCATCAACTCCCCGACCCCAAGGCCGACCCTGTCTCCCCCGCCGCCGCGCTGGCCCTTCCCTTCACCCCCGTAGAAATCGGCTGGAACTGGGGCCCCAAGTGGTCCACCACCTGGTTCCGCGTGCAGGGCTCCGTCCCGTCGTCCATGAAAGGCCGGACTGTCTGCCTTCGGTTTTCCAGCGGCACCGAAGCTCAGGTCTGGACGCTCGCGAACAACGCCTGGACGCCCCTCCAGGGCCTGGACGTCAACCGCGACCGCCTTCCCCTGTTCGAATCCGCCGCGGGCGGTGAACACGTTGACATCCTCATCGAAGCGGCGTGCAACCACCCCTTCGGCGTCACCGGCTTCGAGTGGGACGGCCCCGAAGTCCACGCCCGCTGGAACAGCGTCACCCCGGGCCGACTCGAACGCGCCGAACTCGCCGTCTTCGACACCGACGCCTGGCGATTGCGGCATTCCTACGCCTTCGCCCTCGGCCTGCTCAAGGAACTGCCCGAAAACAGCAACCGCGCCCAGGACCTCTTCGGCGCACTCCGCCGCGCCACCAACGCATGCATCGCAGGCAATCCGCCCAGCTTCAAGAACTCTCAGGAGGTTCTCAACGAAGCGCTGAACCGCGCCGCCGCGGGCTCCACCACCACGTGCCACGCCGTTGGTCATGCGCACATCGATACTGCCTGGCTCTGGCCCATCCGCGAGACCAGGCGCAAGTGCCTTCGCTCTTTCTCCAATCAGCTCCGCCTCATGGAGCAGTACCCGGAATACAACTTCCTCTGCAGCCAGGCCCAGCAATACGCCTGGGTCGAGGAAAACAGCCCGGAACTCTTCGCCCAGATCACCGCCCGCGTCGCCGAAGGCCGCTGGGAGCCGGGCGGAGCGATGTGGATCGAGCCCGACGCCAACTGCCCCAGCGGAGAGAGCCTCGTCCGCCAGATCCTCCACGGCACCCGCTATTGGACCACCAAGTTCGGCGAGAAGGGCGCGCAGACCTTCCTCTATCTCCCCGACACCTTCGGCTTCCCCGCCAGCCTTCCCCAGATCATGACCCAGGCCGGGCTCTCCCTGTTCATCACCAACAAGATGATCTGGAACCGCTCGAACGTCTTCCCCCACACGACCTTCGTCTGGACCGGCATCGACGGATCCAGCGTCCTCGCGCACAACACCCCCGGCCACGACTACAACGCCGTGAACACGCCCAAGGAACTGCACCGGGGCGAGGTGAACCACCGCAACCGCGACCGCGTTCAATCGCAAGACGGCGGCGCGATCTGGCTCCAGCCCTTCGGCTTCGGCGATGGCGGCGGCGGCCCCACCGATTGGTCCATCCTGAACGCCCAGCTCGCCGCCGACTGCGACGGCATGCCCCGCGTCAAACTCTCCACCGTCGCCGACTTCATCGAGGAAGTCACCGACCTCGCCGCCCAGTCCTTCGGCACCCCCGAAGCCCTCCCCGAATGGTCCGGAGAGTTGTACCTTGAAATCCACCGCGGCACACTCACCTCGCAAGCCTGGATCAAGGCCGCCAACCGCCGCGCCGAAGAGGACCTCCGCTTCTGCGAACTGCTCACCTTCGCCGGCCCCGTCCGCCCCGCGCCCGACGCCGCGAAGCAGGCCTCCGCCAAGCTCGACACCGCTTGGAAAACCCTCCTCCTCAACCAGTTCCACGACATCCTCCCCGGCTCCTCCATCGGCTGGGTGTATGAAGACTCACGCCGCGACTTCGCCCGGATCAACAAGGTCACCGACGCCCTGACGGACAAGGGCACCACAGCCTGGCTCAGCGCCCTTTCCACCAAGGGCATGAAGAAGCCCGTGGGTGTCTTCAACCCCTGCTCGGTCCCGCGCAGCGGCGTCATCGACATCGACGACGAACCCGCGTTCGTCCGCAACGTGCCCGCCCTGGGCGTCGCGGTCACCGACCGCGCCCTCCCCCACGGCTGCGTCCCCGTCACCGTCGAAGAGCATCCCAACGACGACTCCATCGTCCTCTCCAACGGCCTGGTCCGTGCGGAGATCGATTTCGACGGGACCATCCGCCGCCTCGGCCGCGCGGGCGGCCGCGAACTCGCCGAGTTCGACGCGTTGACCAAGGAGCATCTCCCCATCAACGAGCTCGTGCTCTACGAGGACATCCCGCACATGTGGGACGCCTGGGATATCGACCCCTCGTACATCGAAAAGCCCATCCCCGTGAACGACCCCGACCGCGTGATCGAGATCGTGAGCGAGCACCCGCTCCGCTGCGCCGTCCGCGTCACCCAGAAACTCGGCGAATCGAGCCGCATCGAGCAAACCTACGTCCTCGACGCCGGCAGCCCGCGCATCGACGTGCTCAGCAAGGTGAACTGGCGCGAATCTCGCAAGCTCCTCCGCGCCCTCTTCCCCGTCGATGTCCGCGCCAACGACGCCACCTACGACATCCAGTTCGGCCACATCCAGCGTCCCACCCACCGCAACACCACCTGGGACGCCGCGAAGTTTGAGGTCTGCGCACACCGCTGGATGGACCTCTCCGACCGCGGCGCCGGCCTCTCCATCCTCAACGATTCCAAGTACGGGCACTCCTGCCACGGCAACGTGCTGGGCCTCTCCCTCCTCCGCGCCCCTAAGCACCCCGACCCCAACGCCGACATCGGCGAACACGAGTTCACCTACTCCCTCATGCCCCACGACGGCGATTGGCGCGCCGCCGGCGTTGACCGAGAAGCCGAGGCCCTCAACAACCCACTTCTGGCCTACGCCCTGACCCCGGACGAAGACGGCCCGCACGGCACATCCTGGTCCCCCTTCGTTCTCTCTTGTGATGGCGGCGCCGCTGTCGCGATCTCCGCCTTCAAACGAGCCGAGGGCTCCGACCAACTCATACTTCGTCTCTGGGAATCCCACGCCGGCCGCGGCACGCTCTCCATCCGCTGGAACCTCCCAGTCAAGAGCGTAACCCCCGTCAATCTGCTCGAAGCGCCCACCGAACTCGATGGCTTCGAGCACAACGGCAGCACCACCAAGATCGCCCTGCACGCCTTCCAAATTGTCAGCCTTGCCGTCACGCTCGCCTGAATTCTCGACTACTTCTCCCAGGGCCACGCGATCCGCACACCATCAGCCACCAGTTCGCGTTGAAGGTCCTCGGTGAGTTGCCGCGATTCGTGCACCTGCGCCGGCTCCACGCCCCGCCCCAGGCAGAACGCCGCGAGCACGCCCGCCGACTCCCCGATGTTCCACTCGGTGTGGTGCATGCGATAGCACCCGTTGGTGATGTGCGTCACCCCGATCCCCTTGCCCGCCGCGATCAGGTTCCGCACCCGCACCGGGATCAACGACCCCATCGGAATCCGGAACGGCGCCGCCGGCACGTACACCGAGTTGCGCCCCGATGTGCTGGGATGAAGGTCCAGCGTGTAATGCCCGATCCCCACCGAATCCTCGAACGCCTCCGCGCACCCCAGCGGCGAAACGTCCTGGTTCGGCCGCCCCTCGGCCCTGCGCTGATCCGTCCCGATATGCGCTTCGGTCACGATCGTCCTGGCCTTGAGCCGCCGCGGCTCGCGGATGTACGGCGCCATCGCGAAACCGTCCAACGTCCCCAGTTCAGCGCCCGCCAGTTTCAGCCCCGGGAAGCCCGTCCCACCGTCCATCCGCGGCGCTGACGTCTGCATCCAATACAACAAGTTCAGCGACTGCTCCTTCGCCTGCGTCATCGCGTGTTTTCTCGCCGCGGCGTCCACACCCAGCAGAGGCTCGAGCCAATAGTCCATCTGAACCCAGTTCACCAGGCACACATCCGCGATCGCCGCGGGTGGCTCGTAGATCGAAGCATCCACGATGCGCCGGTACCGCCACATGTCCCACATCCCCTCCGGACACCGGTCGGGCCACGGGATGAACGGGAACGTGCGTTTACCCTCCAC
>JBGAMO010000122.1:0-15765 GCA_044222845.1 Phycisphaerales bacterium | reverse complement strand
ACGTGATGGTGACGCCCGACGGCGTGGTCAAGGTGCTGGACTTCGGCCTGGCCCGCACGGAAGAGGGGCCGGTGTCGTCGGTCGCTTCGCGTGGCTCACCGGACTCGCCGACGGTGACCTCGCCGGCGCGGCTGCACTCACCGACGATCCCCGGTGTGATCATGGGTACGGCAGGGTACATGTCGCCCGAGCAGGCCCGCGGAAAACCGGTGGACAAGCGGTCCGACATCTTCTCCTTCGGGTGCGTGCTCTACGAGATGCTCACGGGCGCGCAGCCATTCCGGGGGGAGACGGTGGCCGACGCGATCGGGGCGACGCTGCACAAGGAGTCGGACCTCGGACTGCTGCCCTCGGGCGTGCCGCGCCGCGTGCGAGACCTGGTGAGCAGCTGTCTGGCCAAGGACCGCAAGAACCGCCTGCACGACATCGGTGATGCGAGGCTCGAACTCGAGCGGGCGATGGTCGAGCCGCGTGAGTCTGCCCCGGGCTCTGCGGCGCCGCGGCCGTGGTGGCAGTTGCCGGCCGTGCTCGCGACCGTGTCGCTGGCGGCCGCGGCCGTTCTCGTGACGGCGCTCGCGATGAAGCCCTCGCGAGAGGCATCCCGGAGCGAGCGAGCGGTGCTTCGGGCGAGCCTGTCGCTTCCCAAGGGCATGACGCTGCTGGAGGGTGACCGGGCTGTTGCGGTCTCGCCCGATGGATCTCAGGTGGTGTGCTCGCTTGTCCAGACGGATGGAACGTCGCCGCCGTCGTTGTACTTGCGTGACCTGTCGCGGCTGGAGTTCCGCGCCCTGGCGGGCACGGAAGAGGCCACGTACCCCTTCTGGTCGCCCGACGGCAAGTCCATCGCGTTCTTCTCGGGGAGAAAACTCAAGAGGATCGACCTTGCCGACGGCATCGTGCGCGAGATATGCGACGCACCCGCGGGTCGTGGCGGATCGTGGGGCTCCAAGGGCACGATCGTCTTCGCTCCCCGCGCCGGCGGTGGACTCGCCGTCGTGAGCGATGCCGGCGGCACGGCGTCGCCGGTCACCATATCCGCGACGGCCGGGGAGTCCCATCGGGTCCCGCAGATGCTCCCGGACGGGGAGCGGTTCCTGTACTTCGTCCAGAACAGCGCGGCGGATGGCGTGTACGTGCTGGACCCCGCCGCCAAGGAGCCACGCCTGGTCATGGCGGGGCCTGCCGAGGCTCTCTATGTCGAGCCGGGTCATCTCGTGTTCGCCCGCGATGAGAACCTGATGGTGCAGCAGTTTGACCTGGAACGCCTCGAACTCACCGGCCGCGCGATGCCGATCGCCGCCGGTGTGCAGTATGACAAGGCCCGGGCGTTCATCAGCGCGGGCATCTCGGCGCGGGGCACGCTGGTCTATCAGTTGGTGAATCCGTCGGCCCGCTTCAGCCTTGCGTGGATGGACCGCAAGGGCGAGCGGACAACCCTGCCCATCGAGCCGATCGCGATCGGATTCGAGGGGGTGGACCTGTCAAAGGATGCGCGTCGCCTCGTCACATCGATCGCGGGCAATCGCGCGGAAATGTCCCTCGCGATCGTTGATCTGGAACGGGGCGTGAAGACACCGATCGGCGATCCGGCGGTGGTCTTTACTTATGGAGCCCTGTGGGCGCCGGGTGAAGAGCGCATCATCGGCTCCGAAGTTCGCGGCGGGAAGCAGTCCATCGCGGCGGGAAGCAGTCCATCGTCAGCTATCAGATTGGAGGCGGCGCCGGAACCAGGCTCCTGGACGGCGATTCGGGGTTCGAGTACGGGGTCTCCTCGATCACTCCCGACGGGAAAACGCTGCTCTTCGTCCGGTCGCCTCTCCGCGACAAGATCTCCGACATCATGACGCTGGGACTCGACAAGGATCAGCCCGCCAGGAAGTTCATGGAGACGCCCGACGCGGAGTGGAATCCACGGATTTCGCCGTCGGGAGGGGTCGTTGCGTACATCGTGTCCAAGGAACAGGATCTGGGCGCGGTGTTGAAAGTGGTCGCCTATCCGACACCGTCGATCCCTGTCCAGGTTTCCGCCTCTCCGGTCTTTGGCTGTCTCTGGTTGAGCGCCGACGAGCTGGGTTGGATAGATACCTCACGGAGGATGTGGAGCGCGATGATTGCCTCCAAGAACGGCCAGCTTGACGTCGGCGTGCCCAAGCCGATGTTCGACGGTCGCCCGCTTGATAAGCAGATTCGGATCCTCGACTACGACTTCGGTCGTGATCGGGTCCTGATCGCCATCGAGCACGAACCGCGAGAAGACCCACGCCTTATCCTCATCAGCGATTGGCGGCCGGACGTGTTGGGGGAGCAGTCGGTCCGCAAGTAAGCGCAGCAGTTTTCACGGCATTACCCATGCACCCATCGACCATTGGCCCATACCAGATCCAGCGAGAACTCGGCCGCGGCGGCATGGGGGAGGTGTATCTCGCGAGGGACACCCGGCTGGATCGGCAGGTGGCGATCAAGGCGTTGCCCGCCCATCTGTCTCAGGACGCCGACCGCCTGGCCCGCTTCCAGCGCGAGGCGAAGGTGCTGGCATCGCTGAACCACCCCGGCATCGGGGCGATCTACGGGCTGGAGGAGGCCAGCGGGCATCAGTACCTGATCCTGGAGTTCATCGAGGGTGAGACGCTGGCGGATCGCCTGGTGAGCGGCGAGATCCCCGTCGATGAGGCGCTGTCCATCGCCAAGCAGGTCGCGGAAGCCCTCGAGGTCGCCCACGAGAAAGGCGTGATCCATCGCGACCTCAAGCCCGCCAATGTCATGGTCACGCCGGACGGCGTGGTGAAGGTGCTGGACTTCGGCCTGGCCCGCACGGCCGAAGGTTCCGCATCCACCACCAACTCCCCGGGAGTCGCCGATTCGCCAACCGCGGCGGCCCCGGCGCCGATTCACTCGCCCACCATTCCCGGCGCCATCATGGGCACGGCGGGGTACATGTCGCCCGAGCAGGCTCGCGGAAAGCCGGTGGACAAGCGGTCCGACATCTTCTCCTTCGGCTGCGTGCTCTACGAGATGCTCACGGGCATCGGGCCGTTTCCGGGCGAGACGGTTACGGACTCGCTGGGCGCGATCCTGCACCGCGAACCGGACTGGGCCCTGCTGCCGCCGCGCACGCCGGGGAGGGTTCGCGAGTTGCTGAGGAGCTGCCTGGTCAAGGACCGCAGGAACCGTCTGCACGACATCGGCGATGCACGGCTGGAGATCGAGCGCGCCGTCGCGGGGCACGAGTGGACTTCCGTGGCCGCACCGGTGGCGGCCACAAAGAGCAGCCGGCTTGTTCCTGTCGCCGCGGCGTGCGTCGCGGCCGCGATCGCGGGCGGCGCCGGGTGGGTGCTCGGGGGGAAGCTTGCGCCTCCCGCGCCGGTGGCACCGCCGCAGACGTTGCATGTCTCCACGGCGGTTCCGGACAAACCGCCGTTCAGCAGTCTCATGGGGATCGCCCCGGATGGGAAGTTCCTGGTGTACACCGCGTGGCCGGAACTGCCGCCGGACAGCGTGAAGCCCGATGGCGTGCTGATGGTGCGTCGTCTGGACCGCGACGAGACGGCGGTGATCGAAGGAACCGAGGGCGTCAGAGACGCCGCGTTGTCGCCCGACGGGCGCTGGGTCGGGTTCTCCTGCGCCAAGGATCGCGCCGGCAGCAAGCTCAGCCTCAAGAAGATCGCCTTGGAGAACGGGCGGTCATCCGGCAAGCCGGAAACCGTGTGCGAGCTTGCACAGGGTGCGATTCCCAACCTCTGCTGGGCGTCGGACCGAGAGATCGTCTTCTCCCCGCCGTGGGAGGCGACGATCTACGCCGTGTCCGCGTCCGGGGGTGAACCACGCGTGGTGCTCCACGAGGAACTCCCCAAAGGCATCGAGAGCTGGGCGGATTTCCGCCCGTTGGTGGCGGGGCAGTCCATCCTGGCCACCCGCTGGTCGCTTGTGGGACAGAAGATCAAGGTCAATACGGAAGTGATCGATCTCACGTCGGGAAAGCGGACGCAGGTGCTGCCCGACGCTGGTTCGGCACAATACGTGCCGGATCGGGAGGGGGGGTATCTCCTGGCCGTCCGGAACACCTTGACCAGCGTGATCGCGGTCCGGTTCGATCCGGCTGCGCTGCGCTCGGTCGGGGAACCCGTGACCGTGTGGAGCGGCAATCCGATCAACGCGTTCCGCATGGCACCGAGCGGCACGCTCGCGCTGGCGACGCGGTCGGCCGACGTGTCGGATCGCCGACTCGCCTGGATCGACGAAAAGGGTCAGCCGCAGCCGATCCCCGGCATGACACGGGCATTCGGGCAGATCGTCGTTTCCCCTGACGGCGGACGCGTGCTGGTGCAGCTCGACAATGCGGGCACGGCCGAGCTGAACTCCGAGCTGTGGGTGCAGGACCTGACACGGCGGTCGTTCACGCGCATCCCGGTCCAGGGCGCGCTCCTGGAGATGATCTGGAGCAACGATGGGCAGCGGGTCGCCTACGGCCTGGCCAGCGACGGCGCGTTCTCGATCTGGGAGCGGCGCAGCGATGGATCGGGGGAGCCGGTCAAGATGTACTCCAGCCCTGACAGCCGCACGCTCATCTGGCCGACGAGATGGTCGCCCGACGGCAAGACGCTGGCGATCTTCCAGGTCGACATGTCAACGGACAACCCCGACGCGTACCTGCTCGACCAGGAGTCGGGCTCCAAACCGTGGGTCGCGAAGCCGTACCTGAAGTCGCCGGTCAACGAGGGATTGGCGAAGTTCTCTCCGGACGGAAAATGGGTGTTGATCGGGTCGTCGCAGTCCGGGCGCTGGGAGCTCTACGTCCAGCGATTCACGGGCGATGGCGAGGCGGACGCCAAGGCGGGGCGGGTCCAGGTCTCCGCGGGCGGCGCGAACTCGGCGATCTGCTGGTGGAGCGCCGACGGCAAGGAGATCCGGTACCTCGACGCGGACAGCCAGGTTATGAGCGTGCAGGTGAAGACCGATCCGGTGTTTTCAGCGTCGGAGCCGAAGGTGCTCTACAGCATCAAGGACCTGAAGACCCAGAGCGCCGCGTTTGCGCCCGACGGCCGGTTGATGGTCGTGCTGCAGGGCGAGAGCGAGCGGACCACGAAGAAGGTGGACCTGGTTGTGAACTTCCTTGAGGAACTGCGGGCCAAGATGCCCGTGGCAAAGTGAACCCCGGGCCGCACCGGTCCATCGACCGTGCGGCGGAACCGCCAACTACCGGTCCAGCATCGTGGTGCGCTTCCACTCGCCCTTCTTCTTGGCCGCCGCGAGCGCGGTCGGGGCATCGGGGTGGTCCACGGTCAGGTACATCAGCGTGGTCTGCCCGATCCTGATCTTGTCGCCATCGTTGAGGGGAGTGTCCAGCAGGATCTGCTTGTCGTTTACGAAGACGCCGTGGGCGCTGCGGTAGTCGCCGGCGAGGTGCTTTCCGAGCGCGGCATCCAGCCGCACCTGCAGGTGCTTGCGCGAGACGAGTGGATCCAGCACCTGGAAGGTGCAGGTGTCGTCGCGGCCGACCGATACCAGCGGCTGTGTGAGCGGGAAGTGGGCGCCCGGACTCGGACCCTCGATAACGACCAGCGATGCCATGCGGCGAGCCTCCAGCCGGCAGTCTATCAGGACAGGCGGGGATCGGCGGGGCGTTAAGTGCAAGAAGGCTTGGCTCGGCGGTTGGGGCGTCAGCGCGTGAGCAGGGGGCGATCCGCGGCAAGCCTGTACACTCTGGGCTCACGCGGCCGGCCGTCGGTCCGATCCGCCCTCACCCGAAACCACTCCACTTTGGCACCTTCCAACCCCACGCCTGATCACGGCCACGCCGCCCCGGGGCTCGCTCGCCCGCGCCGCGCACTGACGGCGCCCCTCCTCACGGCGATCCTCCTGGCCGCGGCCTCGTGCGGTGCACACGCCCTTCTTCGGCCGGATGTTGGTCGGGCGTTCGCGGCCGTGCTGGTCGGCGCGCTCGGCGGCGTCTATCTCGGCGGGGCGCTGCGAGGCGCGAACAAGTCGGAGATCGCGGTCTCGGCCGTGGCCGCGGTGATCTGTGTCGTGCTCGGCGCGGCCGGACTCATCGGGCCCGCGTGGATCATCCCCGCGGCCTTCATCCTGCACGGGGTGTGGGATTGGATCCATCACGCGATGGAACGCCGCACCGTGGGTGGTTGGTGGCCGCCGTTTTGTGCGCTCTTCGACTTCATCTTCGGCGCCTACCTGTTTGTGGATCAGGTCCGCCGGGGCGGGTGAGGGCGAGTGGAGGGCGCGGACGCGTGCGGGGAGGGGGGGCGGCGCGGGTTTCAGCGCGGTCATGGATCGAGGGGCTACGGCTCGGGAGGCACATCGGCGACGGGGCAGCTCAGACTCTTGCCATACATCCCGGACCGATCGAAGCAGCACGGGCGTCGCTTGCCCTGGCAGAGCATGTCGCAGGCCTTGTCGATGCGAAGCGAGCGGGTCTCGGCCCGCTTGCCGGAGGTGATCCACTGGATCCAGTCGCGGCGCGACCGGCGTGATGTCCGACCACACATCCCGTGCCTGCTTTGGCGCGGCCGCGAGGGCCCTTCGCAGGTCGGGCGGTACTTCGGGTTCTGGCTCACAAGCGGGGGCGACCGGCGCGATTTCCAGCGTGACGATGTCGCCGGATTGTAATCCGGGGGCGCCGGCCGCTTCGCGGAGTTTCCGGTCCACTTTGAGCCAATGTCCTCCCTGGCCGTCCGGTTCGAGCGTGGCTCGAAAGGGGGAGCCGTTCAGGGTGCCTTCGACCGAGACCATGCCGCGCGAGAGGAGCTTGGCGCTGGCGGCCTTGGGGAGGGTCAGGAAGGTCCAACTCGCGTCCGCCGAGACGGCTTTGGGAAGCGGCGGGTCGAGGTCTTCGCGGCCGGGCGGTAGAGCGTCGCGGCTGAAGCGAATCTTGGGAGCGGCTTCGGAGTCGCCGGGCTTGCGAACGCGCCGATTCCGCCCCTCCCGGTTGGGGTCGGCCTTGTCACCGCGGCGGCCGATCTTCGTTGACTTGGGGGACGGAAACGTCGGTCATTTCTTTCACTCCAGCGGTTGTCCTCTGACGGCGGGTTGGCCGTGCTGATCGCAGGGCGTCAAGTCCGCAACGACGACGCGACCGCATACCAGCGAGCCCCCAATCCGTAGCTCGGGTCGAGCGTGACGCGAAACGCCCGTTCGCCCTCAACAGTCTTATGCACGAGCATCTCGGCGGTTGGACCATTTGCACCGTTCCGGTCCAGCATCAGGCGTACTACCTCGGCGTCGTGGAATGATGGCCAGCCGCCGAACCGGCTCGCGAGGCGATCAGCGCCCACGATGTGCTCAAAGACCGTCATGTGTTCACTCCAGCATGCCGAGACCGATCCGTTCCAGCCGCAGGTCACGCCTGCACGGCGCCTTCGCTGGGCCGCGGCACAGCGATCGGACGCGTGCCAAAGTCACCCTCGCGCCAGCCGTGATAGCCCATGCACATGCCGTCGCCGTGTTGTAAGTCGACCTCTGACAGCGCACCATCATTTGCTGGATTGTTGCGCTTTGCGAGCCGAACGACGAAGTCGATGAAGACCTCGTGCTCGTCGTTCGAAATGCAGCCGGACACGCCGTCGATGACCATCATTAGGCCGTACATCGCATCGTCAATTCCTTTCTTGACGGCCGCGAGTGTTTCGGCGGGCAGGCCAGGCTCGATCCGCTCGGTGGCATAGCGTCGAACATCCTCGAAGAGAATGAACCCGGCGGCATGCTGGAGCCAGAGTTCCCGGAGCCGCGGCTCCGACGGCGGGTCGGCAAGCTTGTACTGGCACGTTGTCATGAGTTCCTCGTGCGTGCAACCAGCGTCTATGGCTTCCTGCACTCCGACCGTAAGGCACACCGTATCTCGAAAGTCACTCTGCCGGTCCTCTCACGTGCGAGACTCCATTCGGCCGTCCGCTGTGGGCCGCGCCACGGGCAGCATACAACGACATGATCGGGTGGCAACCGGCGGATAGGAACCAGACGGAGAGGGGATCGCGAATCGCGGTGGACGGACTGGCGGCTGTTACTGGCCGACCGCGCTGGGGTGTCGATCGCCCGCTGATTCTAGATGAAGAGGATCGTCGGCGCCTTGACGTGCCAAAGGGTGCTAATCGGCAAGAGCGACCTGCCATGAGCGAATAACGCCCGATGACTTGAGCCGGTCGAGCCGGCCTCACCTGGGGTCGAGCGGCCGCGGTGGTCTTGCCGCCGGTGAAGTGATCGCTGCGCAAGCACCATGCGCCCGCGCGCGCGCACAGGTGCTTGATCGTGTGCCCTGCTGACGAGTTCGATGCCGATCATGTTCCACACCAACCAGACGGTCCGGTCGAGTGTTCGAACACCATCGGCCGAGGCCACATGCTCGGCCCCGCTGCCGAGGCCGCCGGCGCGCCTCGCCGCCCACGGCAAGCAACCCTCGCCACCTCTACCCCCGCCCCACGACCGTGGCCATTCGCAGCCCTTACCCCTCTTCACTCAACCCGCCGAGCGCAGGATTGCGCGCGGGCTGGCGCCGGTGCTTTGGTTCAACGCGTGCGGCCGTGCTCCTTTCGGGGTCGTCGCGCCGAACGCGGGCGAAAGCCCGAGAGAGAGCAGGACTATGAAGCTCCATGTGCGTCTGCGCGGGTTCGCCGTTCATGCCCTCTGCGCGGCAGGCATGCTCCTCCCCCCGATCGCGTCGCCCGGCGTGGCCAACGCCGCGATCGTGACCAATACCTACTCCACGACAAGCTTCCCCTCGGGCCCATCCAACCCCGACGGTGCGTCCTACGCCCCCGGCACGCCCGCGCTGGTCTCGATCAAGTTCGACGACGCTCTGACCTACATCGGCGGGGCCGACTCCACGCTGCCCACCACCGTCAACATCCCCGCCGGGCTCAGCGTCACCATCGGCGCCGACGTCTTCACCGCCGACACCTACTACATCGATTACGACAACGCCGGTCCGGGCCGGAACAGCGCCGAAGTGAGCTTTCACACGGGCTTCTTTCCGTTTTCGCCCCTTCCCGTGCTGCACAACGGCCTGCCGACCGCCGGTCTCTTCCCGGTGCAGTTGCAGTTCTCCTTTTGCGGCGTGAGCAACTTCACACCCATGGCGATCGCGCCGGGGCTGTCGTTCCCGCTTCCGCCATACGTCGGGGAGGGGTTCGTCCGCGACGCCAACAACGTCAGTGAGTACGTCTTCCCGCAGGGGTCGCGGTCGCAGGTGCCGACACCCGGTGCCGCCGTGATGCTGGGCTTGGGAGGGTTGGTGGTCTCGCGCCGTCGTCGCGCCTGATTGCTTGATCCAACGCGCTCAAGCACCCTCCATGAGGCTTTCAACGGGCGTGCTGTCGCTCCTCAAGCCGCCAAGTCGGTCCGGCACCGTCCATTCGGTTTCGACGTCCCCTCGCGCACTTCACATCCTGCCACCCCGACTTGTTTCAAAGTGAAGCTCTTCGATGAGCACATCGAAGGGCTTTCTCGTTGTGCAACGGGGATTTCCCACGCCCGAACGCCCTGCGAGAAGAGTTCCATTGGTGTCCTGTCACTCCGATTCAAACACGAACGCCCATGAGCGACAAGCTCCTGGGTGCTTGTATTGATGCCAGCCTCATCGTGTTGAGCTTGCCGCTGGCAAGAGCGCCTTCAGTATCCTTCGAAACGCGGCACCATGGCGAGGGAGCACCGGCGGCTCACCCTCGCGCGGAGCGCAGCACCAGGTACGCCCAGAGCAACACCGGCGTGAAGAGGATCGAGGCCGCCGGCCACAACACGACCGAGGGCACCGGCGTCCAGATCTCGATCGGTACCGTCGCACACCAGTAGGCCACACAAACGGGGATGACGACCCACCGGGGCGTACCGTCAGCCACGCGCTGCGTCGCCTCGCGAAGCGGCCCGCTCAGTTCCTTGATCTGGAGTGCCAATCTCCGTGCCCACACGAACTCGCTGGCCAGGATCGCCAGCCCCAGCGGTCCCAGCACGCTGAGCCCCGGTCCCGGAAGGGGCGAGATCAGGATCCCGAGCACGATGACCGTTGTGCCCGCGATGAGCACCCATAGCCGGCGAGCGTTGCGCCGCAGCAACGCGACGGCGCCCGCCCCCTTCCGGCGCGCCAGTTCAAATCGCGTGTCGAAGATCCCATAGATCAGGAGGCACGCGAGCACCGCCAGCAGGGTGAGTTCCAACCAGAAATCGAAGATCTCAAGCGTCATGATCGAGGCGAAGAGTACCGCGGCACTCAGCCGGTGCGACCGGGTTCCATGTCGCCAGGATCACTGCCGGCGATGGCCATGAAACAGGGAGGGAACGACTCGAACCCGCGCTGCGCGACGACCCCGCGGCCGGCGATGGTCAACGCGGCCCATTGGTCTTGGTGCGCTCGAGCGACCGGGCGAGCGACTTATTGAGAGTGGCGGCCGCGGCATCGATGGCCGCGTAGTAGTCTGCGGCCTGCTCCTCCACTCGCAGCGTGCCCAGCCCGGGCGGAGTCACCACGATCGAACACCGCTTGTCGACCCCGCCCTTGGGACCGTTGACGTCCGTAAGCCGGACGTCGATCGTGCACGTCGCGTCCTTCAGTCGTCCGGCAGCCGCCCCGACCCTGGTCATGATGTAGTCGTACTGGGCTTGGCTGGTCTTGATGCTCCCGTCGAACAGCCTGATTTCCATGAGAAGTCTCCCTTTGGCGTTTGAGTTGCCCTGAGTACGCTCGAGTGACGCCTTTGTTCTCCGGATACGGTTGGCCCGAATGACCGCGCGTGCTCCACGATCACGCGGCGGCTACTATGGGGCCGAGCTTCCTGTTGGGGAGTAGCCGCCCGCTGATGCGGGTGGGATGGGTCGTCAACACGGGTGGAACGGTTCGCGCTCCGCCCCGGCCCGTCTACGGTATTGGTCTTGGTCGCTTCCGAGCGCGGACCGACGCCACCGGCGAGACCAACATTCTGCCGCGATGGTGCGCTGCGCGCCTGCCTCCTTTGAGCAGGTGCGGGCCCAGGATGTGATCTCCTCATGAATGAACTGCTGCTCCTCGCTGCCACCGCGACTTCGAATCCCGCCGACCTGAAGGTCTGGGCGTATGTGGCGTTCATCGGCCTTGTGGTCGTGTTCCTGGCGCTGGATCTCGGCGTCTTTCACCGCGAAGCCCACGAAGTCGCCATGAAGGAGGCGGTGACGTGGTCCGTCATCTGGCTGACCTGCGGGATCGCGTTCAGCGGGTTCGTGTACATGGCCTACGAGAACCACTGGCTCGGGCTGGGGTTGGACACAGCCAAGTACAGCACGTCGGAGGCGATCAAGGCCGGCGCGCCCCTTATCGTGTCGGGTGAGGTGCAGGGCCTGGAAGCGGCGAAGCAGTACCTCGTGGGATACGTGGTCGAGAAGTCGCTGGCGATGGACAACATCTTCGTCATCGCGCTGATCTTCTCATTCTTCGCGGTGCCGGCGAAGTACCAGCACCGCGTGCTCTTCTGGGGCATCATCGGCGCGCTGGTGATGCGCGGCGGGATGATCTTCCTGGGCGCTGGCCTGATCCTGAAGTACCAGTGGATCCTGATCATCTTCGGAGGGTTCCTGATTCTGACAGCCCTGAAGATGGCCCTGATCAGGGGCCACGACGACGTCTCGCAGAACATCGCGGTGCGCCTGTGCAAGAAGTTCTTCCGCGTGACTGAGTTCTACGACGGGCAGAAGTTCTTCACCAAGCGAACGCTCAAGCCAACGTACCGCAAGGATGCCAGCGGTAGGGACGTGATGGAACCAGCACCGGCGGGTTCGCTGAGCGCCGCCTGGGCGATCACGCCCTTGTTCCTGGCGCTGATCCTGGTCGAGATCACCGATCTGGTGTTCGCGGTGGACTCGATCCCGGCCATTTTCGCGATCACGCCGGACCCGTTCATCGTGTTCACGAGCAACATCTTCGCGATCCTGGGGCTGAGGGCGCTGTACTTCTGCCTCGCGGCACTGATCCAGAAGTTCCGGTTCCTGAAGCCGGCGCTGATCCTGATCCTGGCGTTTGTCGGCGTGAAGCTGCTGCTTCTGAGCGTGCCGCCCTATCTCGATGTGATCGGCATGCGCAAGGCCGATCCGATCAAGATCGACACTACAGTGTCGCTCCTGGTCGTCGTCGGTACGCTGGCGTTGGCAACGGTGCTAAGCGTGGTGATCCCGTCAAAGCCATCGCCGACGGGAGTTGCGGGCGAGAGGAACTAGGGTCGCCAGCGGGTAGATCGTCCGCTCATCCAGAATGCCCGAAGCCGAGCCTTGGAGCAAAGGTGCTCTCGGTTCAGCCACCAAACACGATGGAGCTGGAATGCACGACACGACGACCGGGATACTGGGCACTGCTGGAACTGGGGCGGCCAACGGTTTGCTCTCGATCAGCCCGCCGGTGCTGTTTTTCTTCCTTGGTGTCATCGCGGTGCTGGTTCGTTCCAACATCGCCATTCCCAAGGCCGCCACCAAGCTCCTGTCGCTGTATCTGCTCTGGGCCATCGGATTCAAAGGCGGGGTCGAGCTTGTCGCCAGTGGGTTCACTCCCGATGCGCTGAAAGCCGTGGTGTTGGCGTTGGCGCTTTCCGCTGTCGTCCCCGTCTGGGCATACCTCGCGCTTCGCAGGATCGTCGCGGGTCGGAATGCCGCGGCGATTGCGGCGTGCTACGGATCGGTCAGCGTCGTGACGTTCCTCACCGCCTGCACGGCGCTGGATCAGAGCGGTACACCCTTCAGCGGTCACATGGTCGCCGTGATGGCGCTCATGGAGTCGCCCGCGATCGTGCTGGCCTTGCTTCTGCTGAATCTCGACAAGAGCCAAAGGACTGAGGGTCTGCAGTCGGCACCGGCCGGTACGGACGCTGCCGGAACAGCATCGCCAACATTGGCCAGCTTGTTGCACGAATCCCTGTTGAACGGCCCAGTACTGCTGCTTCTGGGGAGCATCGCCGTTGGAGTTCTGACGGGTCAGCGAGGCTACGCCGCCTTCAAGCCGCTGTGCACGGATGCATTCCCTGGGGCACTGGCGTTCTTCCTGCTGGACTTGGGCCTCATGGCTGCGCGGCGGGCGCGGGATGTCCTTCGAGCACCAAAGCTCCTGCTGGCATTTGCAATAGGTGCGCCCCTCGTCAATGCCGCACTCGCGATCGTGGCGTCGAAGCAACTTGGCATCGGAGAGGGCGACGCCATTCTCATGGCCGTACTCGCGGCATCGGCCTCGTACATTGCGGCGCCGGCCGAGCTACGACTGGCGATTCCAAAGGCCGACCCGGCGCTCTAAGTCTCACTCTCATTGTTACTGACTTTCCCGTTCAACATCATCTTGGGAATCCCCTCTACTCCGCGGTGGTGCGATGGTGGTGGTGACCCCGGCACAACGGCCATTCGCCGGCACCAGGCGTACCGCTCCCCGCCGCATCCCTTCGCACAAAGGGAACCTGCCCCGCGACTGCTGAATGACAGAGCCTCCCACCGATCGGGGAAACGACATGAACATTCGCAACCTCGTCCAGTCCGCGCCTTTCAACAACTTCATCGTTGCCGTCATTCTGGTCAACGCGGTCCTCATCGGGCTGAGCACCTACTTGACCGACGCGACGGCTCTCCGCGTCATCGCAGGCATCGAGACGGCCTGCGTCGTGATCTACCTCGTAGAGCTCGCACTGAGATTCACGGCTCGCGACTCGACGGCCGCCTTTTTCCGCGACGGCTGGAACATCTTTGACATCGTGATCGTCATCGCGGCCCTGATTCCCGCGTCCAACGGCATCGGACCCGTGCTGCGCGTTCTTCGCGTGTTCCGCGTGCTGCGGTTGGTCAAGACCATCCCGGAACTGCGGCTGATTGTCACCGTCCTGCTCCGTTCGGTTGCTAGCATGAAGTACGTCGCGCTCTTGGCGACAATCCTCTTCTACGTTTACGCGGTCATCGGAGTGAAGCTGTTCGGAAGCGGCGGCCACCCCATGCAACCCTACTTCGCCAGCATCCACGAGGCGTGCTTCACGCTCTTCCGCATCCTCACCGGCGATGACTGGACACAGATGCGTTACGAGCTTGCCCAGACTGGTCATCCCTTGGCGGCATTCACAGCCTATCAGGTGTCCTGGATCCTGGTCGCCACGTTCCTGCTCGTGAACCTCATTGTCGGCGCCGTCATCAACAACTACCAGAAGGTGCAGGACATCGAAGACCACCGTTCGCTCGCGCCGGACACCAGCGAGCGACGCCTGCGCGAACTCGTTCGAGAACTCGACGCGATCCTCAACTCTCGCTCGAAAGAACCACCTGTGCCGCACATCCCGTCACCCCAACCGGATCCACGACTCTCCTAGAGGCGCAACGGCCGGCCGAGCTCTCCTGCATCAGGGCTGTCGAACCGCCTTGGCGCTCAGCAGACGGCGTACTCCGCGCTTCTACACCCTGGCGTCCTCCAAGAAACGTTCTATTGGTGTAGTGTCACCCCGATCGACCTGCAAACGCCCGCAAGCCAGCGCTCGCGGGCGCTTCTGATTCCACCTTCAAGTCGCAAGTGGCTTACAGCCCGGTCTTCTTCCCCGCAATCTACTGAACAGCGCCCTTGGCCTGCAACTCCTCCGTCCAGTTGAGGATGACGTGAATCACCGGCGGCTCTTTCTCCCACGACGCCCTTTCGAGCATCACGAACCCGCCATCCGGCAGAACTTCGAAGCCGCTCCATCCCAGCACCGCAAACGGGCCCGAGCTCTTGACATCGAACAGCTTCGCCGGCACCGAGACCTGGGGATCCGTCCCGCGGTTCTCGATCGTCGCCGCCATCAGGGCATCTTGCGCATCTCTGAAGAACAGGCGTTTGCCGTCGCGGGAGAATCGGGGGTAGCCTCCTCCGTTCGTCGAGACCTGCACGTTCGGCCCGCTCGCGCCCAGGGGCCCGAGATAGAGCTCGAACCGCCCCGACTCGTCAGAGGCGTACGCGATCCACTTGCCGTCGGGTGAGACGCGCGCGTCCCCCTCGAAAGCCGGGTTGTTTCGTACCGGCGTGAACGAACCGCTCGCGTAGTTGTACAAGGCGATGTCCGGCTTGTTCACCACATCCATCGTCCCGATCTGGGCGAGCAGTCCAGAACCATCGGGGAGTTCCTGAAGAGGGGTGTCGAATCGACCGTCGGTGCCGGGCAGGGTCGCGGGCTCGCCGCCGCTCAACAGCCATCGCGACATGTTGTAGCTCCCCGCGGGAGAGGTGTACGCCGCGAGGATTGAAGCGCCGTCGGCGGACCACGTGGGCCCGAACACCTCACCCTTTGAACTCACCAGAGTCATCGAGCGACGGTCCAGATCCAGCACCCACATCTCGACCCTGCTCCGGAGGGTCGTGAGCACGGCTTTGCGCCCGTCGGGCGAGATGCGGGGGATCATGTGATAGTTGTCCGTCGTGTCCAGCATCGGCGTGGGCTTGCCCGTTTCATCGACGCTGACGAGGCGTCGGTTTGCTCCGTACCGCCCGCCCGGCACGTACGCGAACGAACCGCTTCTCGAAGCCCCGATGTACGCCGAGTCCTGCCATTGATCGGTGCGGATATTCTCCATCGCCACGCTCGGCTCACCCACGACGACGCCGCGAGCCGGGTCAAAGCCCGCCGTCATGGCGGTGGTTCCGCGCATGAAGAGCAGGCGGCCGGGCGCGAGGAGTCGCGGCTCGGTTACCGATCGCAGCACGCTGCGGATCGTCCCGTCGCTCAGTGATACCGAGACAAGGTTGTAGTTCTCGGTGGCAAAGCCGTCCCATGAGCACACGAGCACATAGTTCGCGCCGGGCACCGCCACCGG
>JBGAMO010000121.1:0-14608 GCA_044222845.1 Phycisphaerales bacterium | reverse complement strand
GACGGCGGAGCGGGGGGCGTACTGGTAGCTTTGGGCACGGATACGGGATGGAGACTGGAAGGTTGGGGTTGGAGGGTTGCAAGAAAGTGGATGACTCTGACGCGCAGTTTGTCTGCTACGGCCTGTGCATCGGGGGTGAGTTGGCCGTCGGTCACGATGGCTGCGTGGGTGCAATCGAAGTAGTCTTTCGCGCCGTGGAGTTGCATGATCATTTCGCGGTTGATACGCCGCGCGGTGTGGCCGTACATCTTGGCCTGGATCGCGAGCCGTTCGCCACCCTTTGAAGCGATGGCGTCTACGCCCCAGTCGTTCTGTCCGGGGCCCAGATCGACCTCGTATCCCTCGCCGCGGTAGTGCGCGGCGATGGCTTGTTCGTACTCCCTTGGGGTTATCGACCTGCCGGGTTGAGAACCGCGGGAGTTGTGCATAATGGGGTCCTTTCAAGGAAGTTGATGATAGCTCCCTGTGATTGGACTCCAATCGTGAACGGTTTGGGCTCTAGAGTTTCACCATGTGGTGAAAGCGAGAATTGAGTGAAAAGTCACTTCTTGCTATCCCGAATCCAAGTGAGGCCTTGACTCGACAACCAAGCGATCACATCGGACCGAACCGATGCGAAACGAATTTGGGATAGCTACGTTTCGCTGCGTGTCATCCAGGTCTTCGCTGCGCAGAGCCTGCGCTCAGACCTGGCGTCGGGGGGCAGAAGAATGCGGCTGTCGTGAGCGCGTGGTGACAGGACATTGCTCCGAAGACGGAGCAATGCCACCCGAAGTGTGTAAATGACACGACAGGACAATGCTGCGAGGACGGAGCAATGCCACACGGAATTTTTCGATGACGCGGCGCGGGGGCGGCGTGTGTTTGTTGGGGGGGAGAAAAGTCACTCGCCGATCTTGTCGGCCACGAACGCGCTGACCTTATCGATGCCGATGCGCTGCTGGCTGCCGGTGTCGCGATCGCGGACTGTGACGGTCTGGTCCTTGAGGGTGTCGCCGTCGATGGTGAAGCAGAAGGGGCAACCGGCTTCATCCATGCGGGCGTAGCGCTTGCCGATGGTCTGCTTCTCGTCGCACTCGATGGCGCCCAGGCGCCAGAAGCGGGCGGAGAGTTCGGCGTGGAGCTTGTCGGCGACCTCGGGCATGCCGTCCTTGCCGACGAGGGGGAAGACCGCGGCCTTGATGGGGGCGACGCGGGGGTTGAACTTCATAAACTCGGGGCTGGGGCGCGATTCGTCCTTGGTGTAGGCTTCGCAGAGGATCGCGAGCACGCCGCGGTCGAGGCCGGCGGCGGGTTCGATGCAGTGCGGGAGGTAGCGCTCGCCGCGGCGGCCGCCGTTGGGGAGGATCTCGCCGCGTTCGGTGTCGTTGTACTCCATCTTGGCGCCGCTGTGCTTCTGGTGCTGGGTGAGGTCAAAGTTGCCGCGGTGGGCGATTCCTTCGAGCTCGCCGAAGCCGGGGGCGGTGAAGGGGAAGCGGTACTCGACGTCGCTGGTGCCGCAGGAGTAGTGGCTGAGTTCGTCCTTGTCGTGCTCGCGGAGGATGAGGTTCTCGCCGGCGAGGCCGATGCGCTTCCACCACTCCATGCGGAAATCGCGCCAGAACCTGTACCACTCCTGCGACTCGTCGGGGTGGCAGAAGAACTCAAGCTCCATCTGCTCAAACTCGCGGCTGCGGAACGTGAAGTTGCGGGGCGTCACTTCGTTGCGGAACGAGGTGCCGACGTTGCCGATGCCGAAGGGCATCTTCACGCGGGTGGTGTCGGCAACGTTCTTGAAGTGAACGAAGATGCCCTGGGCGGTCTCGGGGCGCAGGTAGGCGATGTCGTCCTGCGAGGCGGTGGCGCCCACGTACGTCTTGAACATCAGGTTGAACTGGCGGGGCTCGGTGAGGGAGCCGGGCTTGCCGGTGAAGGGCGAGGGGATGTTCGCGAACTGGGCCTTGAGCGTCTCCATCGGCACCTGCGCGAAGAGCGCGTGCACGGGCTTGCCTTTGTATTCACATTTGAACAGGGCCTGGCCGGAGGACGAGGCGGCGACGGGTTCCAAGCCATCGACACCGAGAAGCTTGCGGAGCTTCTTGTCGTCGGTCAGGATCGTGACGGCTTCGCCGGGCGTGCTCGAGACGATGGTGAAGGCGGGCAGACCGCTGGTGGTGGGCGCGGGGGCGTCGATGGGTGCGCAGAACGCGCCGATGAGATGATCGGCGCGGAAGCGGCCCTTGGTTTCCTTGTCATCGACCATGGGGTCGTTGAAGCCGGCGACGTGGCCGCTGGCTTCCCAGACCTTGGGGTGCTGGATGATGCGGGTCTCGAGCGGGACGCAGCGCACGGGCTGGCCGTTGGGGCCGTTGGCGCCCCAGCAGGGGCGCATGATCATGTCCTGCCACCAGGCGTCGCGGAGGTTCTTTTTGAGTTGGGCGCCCAGGGGGCCGTAATCCCAGAAGCCGTTGATGCCACCGTAGATGTCTGAGGCCTGGAAAATGAAGCCGCGGCGCTTGCAGAGCGCCATGATGGCGTCCATGGACTTGGGCGCAGGGGAAGCGGAGGTGTTGGCGGGGTCGGTCATGGTTGGTCCTTGCGAAGGGGGTGAGTATAGAGGATTGGCGGCGCAAGGGCACAACCGCCCCACTGTTCGTGGGGTTTGACCAGACTGGAGAGATCTTGGCGAGATCTGGCCGTGATCCGGGCGCGATCAGGGCGGGATCGATCAGAGCTCGATCTTGATGCTCTTGATTTCTGTGCGGCAGCGCTGCTTGATGTGGTTGAGACCGCCGCCGCGGAGCCAGCGATCAAACTCGTACTGTGTCGCGGAATCGGCGACGCGGATGGTGAGGACGCCGTTGGAGCCGATTTTCTGGATGGTGGCGCGGTCGGCGAACTCGCCGGGGGCGATTTCGCGCCACATGTCGTCCAACTCCCCCACTGTTTTCTGCTGCTTGGCGAAGTTCTTGTACAGAGCGGTGACGTCTTCGTGAAGAGAAAGATCCGGCGCGACTTTGGCTTTGAAGCGGCGGAGACGCTGAAGTTCCATCGTGACCGGCGATTGTTTCATGACGCGGCACCCTTGTGCTGTTCAGGTTCAACGGATCGGAACGACTCATGGCGGCACAGAGGGTGCCGTGGAAGGAGAATACTACAGGAAAGGCGTTGCCATTGCAACCCCTTTCGCGCCCCTACATTGAATACGTATGAGCCTGACCACCCTTGACTCCCCCACTGCTGTTGCGGCCCAGGCCGCGGGCGATGCCACGGGCATCGTGATTGAGAATCTTTCCAAAGTTTTTCCCGCATCGATGGGGGTGAAGAGTGCCGCGGCGGTGGACGGCATCTCGCTGACGATCGAGGCGGGCGAGTTGTACTTCCTGCTGGGGCCTTCGGGGTGCGGGAAGACCACGCTGCTGCGGATGATCGCGGGGTTCATCGAGCCGACAGGGGGCAAGGTGCTGTTTTCCCGGGGCGGGGAGACGCGCGACGTGACGTATCTGCCGCCGAACCGGCGGAATACGGGCATGGTGTTCCAGTCGTACGCGCTGTGGCCGCACATGACGGTGCTCGACAATGTGGCGTTCGGCCTGGATATCCGCAAGATTCGCGGGAAAGAACGCGAGCAGCGGGCGATGGAGGCGCTGCAGGCGGTGCAGATGGGCGAGTATGCGCTGCGCAAGCCGACGCAGCTCTCGGGCGGTCAGCAGCAGCGCGTGGCGCTGGCCCGCGCGATGGTGATCCGGCCCAGCGTTCTGCTGCTGGATGAACCGCTCTCAAACCTGGACGCGAAGTTGAGGATCGAGCTGCGCGGCGAGATTCGCAGGCTGTGCAAGGCTTCCGGGATGACCACGATCTACGTGACGCACGATCAGAAAGAGGCGCTCAGCATGGCGGATCGGATCGCGATCCTCAAGTCTGGCAAGGTCGTGCAGACGGGGACACCCCGGGGTTTATACCGGGAGCCGGGGAGCAAGTTCGTGGCCGAGTTTTTGGGGGAGACGAATTTCATCCCGGGCACGATCCGCAAGATCGGGGAGAGCGGCGTGAGCATCGAGACCGCCGCGGGGATGGTGCTGGCGAGGACAGCGCTGCCCGCGGGGTGCGGCGTGGGCGCGAACGTCACGCTGTCGATCCGGCCGGAGGCGATGGTGACGGCGAGGAACGAGAGCGTGAATGTTCTCAAGGGTCGGCAAAAGGAAGTAACCTATTTGGGTGATACGGTGCAGCGGGTGGTGGAACTCGACGGCGGCGTGCAGGTGCGGGCGTGCGTGTCGAACCCTGGATGGAGCGTGGCGGAGGGCCCGAACTCCCCCACTGCTCTCGCGGTGGAGCCGGGGGATGTGGTTGTTTTGAATAGCTAACATTTAGCTAATATCGAAGAGAGTGAACCATGTGGGGGTTGGAATCTCTCCCCTCGGTGGCGCGCGTACGGCATGATGATGATCAACCGTCGGGTTCGCCGTTGCATTGTCGAGACTTGCGAAGACAGCTTGTTCCATTGTGGGCCGCGGCCGACCGCTTCATTTGACGGACTTGGGGCCTTCGCTGCGTGGAATGACCTTGATTCGCAGCCTGGCGTCGATTGATGAGAACGCGCGGATGCATTCAGTTTCGTTCCACGTGAAACACAAAGCGCACTCTTTGGATTCGCCTGAATCGCGCGTCTGGCATCGACATCGCGCAGTTCGCGTCTCCGCGTCAATGTTGAAGGGTCTTTCGTCCGCGAGCTCGACGCGTCGAGAACAGGTGTGTTTTCAGTCTCAAGCCCGTGCCACAAGATCCAAGCAGCGTCAATTGGAGTCAGCGCCAAGCATTCGTGACCTCACGACGTAGGACGACGGACGATTCGAACACGACTCTGATCGATGCCGATTTGAGGCAGTACGGAGCGCTCCGACCTGAGTCCATTTCCAATTCGGACTGACTTGTCGATCGCCGTCTTGCACGATTGGACATCGAATCAGGATTCAGGGGGGCGGTACGGCCTCAGCCGGTTGTGGCAAACCTATTAAAGAGCGTGACAAGCCGGCACATCGATTCAGCGAAGGGAGGTGGACAACCCGTCACTTCCATGTTCCACGCGAAACAAATTCGTCCGAGCAGCCCCAAATGAACGATTCAATACGAAGTCAAGGCCCGGATCGCGTACTGTTCCGCCCGCATTCGACCTCCCGAACCACAGAGACACACATGACCACCACGCAAAGCACGGACGCAAAGCACCCTATTCGAAAGCTTGGGAAGGGGCTGGGAGCACTCATCAATCCGAGTCCGGTAAGAGTTGAAATTGCGGAGACAAAGCCACAAGCACCTGCCCAAGTACCAAACGTTTTACGTACACAACAAGTCGCTCTTTCGAACCCAGACGGACTCCAAACGATTTCGGTGGGGCTGATTGACGTCAGTCCGTTCCAGCCCCGCAAGGCGATGGAGCCCGGGGCGATCGAGCGGCTCGCGGATTCGATCCGGCGGTCGGGGATGATGCAGCCGGTGATTCTGCGGCGCAGAAGCGGTGGGGGGGTGGTGCACTACGAGTTGGTGGCGGGCGAGCGGCGTTGGCGGGCGGCGCAGATGGCGGGGCTCACGGAGATTCCCGCGCTGGTGCGCGAACTGACGGACGAGATCGCGGCGGAGTGGGCGCTGGTTGAGAATGTTCAGCGCGAGGACCTCAACGCGATGGAGCGCGGGTGGGCGCTGCGCGCGCTGGCGGAGAGATTTAATTTAACACAGGCGGATCTGGCGCAGCGCGTGGGGCTTGAGCGATCGACGGTTGCGAATCTCATCCGGCTGACGGAGTTGGAGCAGGAGATCGCGCAGATGATCGTGCGCGGCGATCTCACGGCGGGGCACGGGCGTGCGCTGCTCGCGATCCCCGCGGGCGAGGCGCGGCTGAACCTTGCGCGGGAGGCGGTGCAGAACGGCTGGAACACGCGGCGGGTGGAGTATCTCGCGCAGGCGCACTCCATCAAGCCTGAGAACGTAGGCTCCAAGCGGGTGACGCCGCAGGAAATCACGGCGCGGCAGGCGGTGCTGCGGGATCTGGAAAGGCAGATCGGTCAGCACCTGGGGACGAAAGTGCTCATCACGACGGATCGCACGGGCGCGAAGGGCAAGCTGACGGTGGAGTTCTACAGTATCGATCACTTCGACGGTCTGCTCGCACGGCTGGGGGTTCCGACGCGGTAGACCGAGCAGGTTTCCTACATGTAGAAATGAGACGCGGCGGACGCCGGGCGGCGCTATAGTTCGCAACCTCATATTACACTCAGCGCGCCGCGTTGTCCGCGGCCACGGCGGCGTGTGATCGATGGACCCATGGAACCGCCGCCCTCGTGTCGGGCATTCGTATCCGCGGTCCGCAAGCCATCGTGTGTGAAAAGGAAGCCAGATCATGGCAAAGAAAAGCAGAGTCAGAAGCCCTTTGGCGGCTCTTTCGTTCAAAGACCTCCAGAAGGAAATCAACAAGCGCGTGCGGCAGGCCGACAAGCTGCTCGCCAAGCGCAACAAGCTCGCCGCGAAGGTCGCCGCGCTTGATTCGCAGATCAGCGAGATCGAGCGTGCGATGGGCGGATCGCGCGGGATGGGTCGCACGGCTTCCGGCGGCGTCCGCAAGCGTCCGCACAACGAGACCAACCTGGCCGAGGCGCTCGCGGCGGTGCTCAAGGGCAAGACCATGGGCCCCACCGAAGCGACCAACGCGGTGCTGGCGGCCGGCTACAAGACGACGGCGGAGAACTTCCGCACGATCGTGAACCAGACGCTCCTGAAGCACAAGAAGTTGTTCAAGAAGGAAGGCCGCGGCGCGTACACGGCTGCCTGAGGCGAAAGCGAGAGATCAAAAACGGAACGACCCGCGAACGTCTAGCGTTCGCGGGTCGCGTCGTTTTTGCTGTTGAGGAAGCGACGCGGATTACCGTGGCACGGGGAAGGGCTCGAGGCGGCTGGGGCGGTCGGTCAGCCAAGCGCGGGACATGTCGTTCCAGAAGAAGCGATTGTCCGTGGCCCAGGTGAAGGATGTGCGGTTGCCCAGATCGACCGGACGCTGATTCGCCGAGATCAACTCGGGCGACAGGTCGTGGCGGATCTGCTCGTTGTTCGCATCGCCGGTGCAGCCCACGAGGGAACCGACGAGGAGAATCGCCGACGCGAGGCCGACAACACGAACAACACGATGGCACTGAGGGCGATTCAACATGCGACTGCTCCAGATTCTGCCCACGACACTGTTTGTGGGGCCTAGGTTGTAACGCGCTCGCCGAACCACGTCAATCCTCTGCGCCAGAAACCGACGAAGAAAGTCGGAAGGTGTGTGTTCGGTATTCGATGGGCCAGGCTGTAGGGTGTACGCGGATGTCCGTCGCCGGTTGCAGGGTGAGGTGACACATGCTGCCGTTCCGGCAGCGCGTCCGCCCCGTGGGTTGATTCGGCATCCCGCAGACGGGTCCGCGGGCCTCAAGGGGCTGGTACGCGGGTTGCACTTTGCTCCGGCATGAGGCCCGATCGCTTTACCAACACAGCGCAGCAAGCACTCGCCGACGCTCAGTCCGACGCCCAGACCCGGAGCAATCCTGAGGTCACGGGTTTGCACGTGCTGGGTGCTCTCATTTCTGACCGCACCGGACCGGGGTGGTCGATTCTCGCGAAGGCGGGGGCGGACCCGGCCCGCGTGAAGCAGGTGGTGGATGCCGAGTTGTCGCGGCTGCCGCGGACGTCGTCGGGCGCGGGGTCGACGGGGCGGGCGATCACGGATGTGCTGACCAGGGCCGAGGCCGAGTCAAAGCGGCTGGGCGATGCGTATATCTCGACCGAGCATCTGCTCTTGGCGTGCGCCGAGAGTGGTGGGGGGGGTAAGGAAGTTCTGGGCATGCTCGGGCTGTCGCGGCCGCGGCTTGAAGAAGCGGTCAAGGCGATCCGCAAAGCGAGCGGTGTGGAAACGATCAACGATCAGAACGCCGACGCCGGCATGGAGTCGCTGAAGAAGTACGCTATCGACCTCACCGAGAAGGCGCAGCAGGGCAAGCTCGACCCGGTCATCGGGCGCGAGGAAGAGATCCGCCGCTGCATGGAAGTGCTCAGCCGGCGCACGAAGAACAACCCGGTGCTCATCGGCGAGCCGGGCGTGGGCAAGACGGCGATCGCGGAGGGGCTGGCGCTGCGCATCGTGAACGGCGACTGCCCGGAGGGGATGCGCGGCAAGCGGATCATGGCGCTGGACGTGGGCCAGTTGCTCGCGGGCGCGAAGTTCCGCGGCGAGTTCGAGGAACGGCTCAAGGCGGTGCTGCGCGAGGTGCAGGCCTCCAAGGGAGAGGTGATCCTGTTCATCGACGAGCTGCACACGATCATCGGCGCGGGCGCGGCGGAGGGCGCCGTGAGCGCCGGCAACCTGCTCAAGCCTGCGCTGGCGCGCGGCGAGCTGCGGTGCATCGGCGCGACGACGCTGGATGAGTACCGCAAGCACGTGGAAAAGGACGCCGCGTTCGAGCGCCGCTTCCAGCCGGTGCTGGTGGATCAGCCCAATGTTGAGGAGACGGTCGCGATCCTGCGCGGGCTCAAGCCGCGTTACGAGGCGCACCACGGCGTGAGGATCCTGGACAGCGCGATCCTCGCGGCGGCGCAGTTGTCGCACCGCTACATCGCGGACCGGTTCCTGCCGGACAAGGCGATCGACCTGCTGGATGAAGCGGCGGCGCGGCTGCGGATCGAGAACGACAGCATGCCGGTGGAGCTGGACGAGTTGCGCCGACGGATCATGCAACTGGAGATCGAGCGCGAGGCGCTGAAGATCGAGCTGGACGACAAGAAGTCGCTCTCGGCGGATCGACGCGGCACGCAGGAGGGCACGCGGCGCGAACTGGACCGGGTAGATCGCGAGCTGGGCGAGCTGCAGGAGCAGAACCGGGCGCTGACTATGCGATGGGAAGCGGAGAAGAAGGAGCTGGACGCGATCAAGCGGATCAAGGAAGAGGCCGAGGCCAAGCACGTGCAACTGGATCAGGCGCAGCGGCGCGGCGATCTGGAAGCCGCGGCGCGCATTCGGTACGGCGAGCTGCGCGATCTGGAGCAGCGGCTGGCGACGGCGGAGAAAGCGAGCGCGGCCCGCCAGGAGCACGGCGATGCGCTGGTGAAGGAAGAAGTCGATGCGGAGTCGATCGCGGAGGTTGTGGCGCGCTGGACGGGCATCCCGGTGTCGCGGCTCGTGGAGGGTGAGCGAGAGAAGCTGACGCGGATGGAATCGCAGTTGATGAAGCGGGTGGTGGGGCAGGAGCACGCGCTGCGCGCGGTGAGTGATGCCGTGCGCCGCAGCCGCGCCGGGTTGGGAGATCCCAACCGGCCGATCGGCTCGTTCCTGTTCCTGGGCCCCACGGGCGTGGGCAAGACCGAGACGTGCAAGGCGCTCGCGGAGTTCCTGTTTGACACTGAAGAAGCGATCGTCCGCATCGACATGAGCGAGTACGGCGAGAAGCACGCGGTATCGCGGCTGGTGGGAGCGCCCCCTGGGTATGTCGGGTACGACGAGGGCGGTCAGCTCACAGAAGCGGTCCGCCGGCGTCCGTACTGCGTGGTGCTGCTGGACGAGATCGAGAAGGCGCACCCGGACGTGTTCAATATCCTGCTGCAGGTGCTGGACGACGGACGCCTCACCGACGGGCAGGGTCGCACCGTGGACTTCAAGAACACGATCGTGGTGATGACGAGCAACTTCGGTTCCGCGCAGATCCAGGAACTGGCCAGCGGGGGCGCCGAGGACTGGGAGATCGAGGCGGCGATCCGCGAGATGCTGCGGCGCGGCCCGGCGGGCATGGCGGCGGAAGAGATGGGCAAGGCCGCGGGCCTGCCGCCCAAGGTGGCGGAAGTGATGACCAAGGCGGCGATGACGATGACGGGTGGGGGCCTGATGCGTCCGGAACTGCTCAACCGCATCGACGAGGTGGTGGTCTTCCACCAGTTGCGCAAGCAGAACATGAAGTCCATCGTCGAGATTCAACTGGGTCGCCTGCGGGCTCGCATGAAGGAGCGCGGGATGGCGTTGGAGCTGACGGACCGTGCCGCGGCGGAGTTGGCGTCGGAGGGCTGGGACCCGGCGTTCGGGGCGCGTCCGCTCAAGAGGACGATCCAGCAGCGGCTCGAGAACGCGTTGGCCGGGCGGATCCTGGCGGGCGAGTTCGGCGACGGGGACACGATCAAGGTGGACTTTGAGGGCGGCTCCTACACATTCATGCGTGCGGCGTAAGCACCGGAGGAACGATGGCCAAGAAGCACAACAAGTCCCGCACGCTGCCCTGGGCGTTCCCGAGCGTTTCGATGCCGTGGCGGGCCGCGCCGGTGGCGATCTCGGTGCCGCTGTGGCTGTCGGGGATGCTGGCGCTGCCGCGGCGGCGTCCGCCGAGCATGTGGTTCGGCGGGACGTACTGGGGCGTGGTGACACGGGCGCCGTGGGCACGGCGGTGGGGCTATGTCACTCCGTCCGTCGGTCGGCGACGGACGCGCCTGTCGGACGGCGAACGCGGCTGAGTCTTCGGCGCGGCGTGGCGGTGGTCCGTTTCGCGGCCCGGGCGATACAGTGCGCCCCATGCAGAGCAAAGCCGCGACGGTCGCCGAGTATCTCGCCCAACTGCCCCCGGATCGGCGCGAAGCGCTGGAGAAGGTCAGGGCGGTCATCCTCAAGAATCTTGACAAGGACTATGAGGAGGGCATGGCGTACGGCATGATCGGGTACGCGGTGCCGCACCGGGTGTATCCGGCGGGGTATCACTGCGACCCCAAGCAACCGCTGCCGTTCGCCGGGCTGGCCTCGCAGAAGGGGCACATGTCGCTGTACATGATGTGCCTGTACGGCAACGCGGAGCACGAGGCGTGGTTCCGCAAAGCGTGGGACAAGACGGGCAAGAAGCTGGACATGGGCAAGGCGTGCATCCGCTTCAAAAAGGTGGAAGACCTGGCCCTGGACGTGATCGGCGAAGCCATCGCTCGCGTGCCGGCGAAGAAGTACATCGCGGCGTGCGAGGCGGCGCTGGCGGGAAGGGGCGCCGGGGCGGGCAAGCCCGCGAAGAAGGCCGCCAAGAAGGCGGCGAAGCAGGCGGCGCCGAAGAAGAAGACGGCAAAGAAGTAAGGCGGGGCCCCCGCGTACCCGCCTTCGCTCGGCGGAAACGACCGATTGAACACTGATTCCCTCCGGCCGGCCAGAATTACTGGCCGGTCCGGGCGGCGACTGCGCATTGGTTGATGCCGCGACGGACAGGCCCGCCCCCAAGCACGGGCGGCGCGGCACGCACGACACACACACCTTGGAACCGCACAGCACAACGCCCCACCCGGGGAGGATGGAATCCATGCGCACTCACCACACGACGATCCGCACGATCATGCACCTTTGCCTCGCCGCCGGCATGGCCGCGACGGCGCACGCCCAGTGTTCCTCGGACAAGCTGGTCGCCTCCGACCCGGCGGCGAGCGACTGGTTCTCCTCCTCCACGGCGGTCTCAGGCTCGTTCGCCGTGCTGGGCGCGAGCGGGAAGGACACGGCGGGCAACAGCGACACGGGCGCGGCGTACTTCTTCGCCAAGAACGGCCTCAACTGGGTGCAGACGCAGAAGGTCACGGCCTCGGACGCGGCGGCCGGCGACAACTTCGGGTATTGCGCCTCCATCAGCGGCGACTACGCGATCATCGGATCGCCCCGTGACACGTACGCCGGGTTCTATCACCTGGGTTCCGCGTACGTCTTTCACCGCGTGAACGGCGTGTGGGTGCAGGAGTACAACATCCTGGTCCCCTCGGCCAACCGCGCGGCGGATCTGCGCTTCGCGCTGAGCGTCGCCATTGACGGGACGACGGCCGTCGTCGGCAGCGAGTTCGAGAATAACGGCCGCGGCGCGGCGTATGTCTACACGCGCTCGGGCACCACATGGACGCTCCAGCAGCGGATCGCCGGGCCGGGCCTCAGCGGCCTGTTCGGGTCGGCCGTGTCGCTCGAAGGCGACCACCTGATCGTCGGGGCGTACCTGGACAACTCGGATGTCGACGCGGGCACGGGCGCCGCGTACGTCTACGAGCGGGTCGGCACGACTTGGACGCTGCACAGCACGCTGAGCGGCCAGGGCACGATGCTCAACTCGCGGTTCGGGGACAGCGTCTCGATCAGCAACGGGCGGGCGGTGGTGGTGGCGCCGGACGTGGGCACCACGGGCCGCGCGTACACGTTTGTCCGCAACGGGCTGGGCCACTGGCTGCACGACACGGACTTCGACGGCGCGGGCACGGCCACGCTGAAGAATGACACGCTGATGATCTCGCGCTACGACAACAACGTCGGGCACGTGGACGAGTTCCACCACGAGTCGAACCAGTTCATCTCTTTCTGGGTGGCGGGCCCCACGCACTCGGCGGGCGGCTCCACCGACGGCTTCGGCTGGCAGATCGCCTACGACGGCCAGAGCCTGCTCGTGGCCGCGCCCAGCACCGACAACCCCGGCGCGGCTGATTCGGGCGCGGCGTACGCGTTCGAGACCTCGATGGTGTCGCTCACCGGTCGCTGCGGCACGGCGACGCCCATCGACGTGAACACGCCGGTGGTGGGGTGCACGCAAGGGTTCCTGCGCGACGGGTACAGCGGCTGTGATATCGGCGGCTCGGCGCCCGATGTGTACTTCTCCTTCACGGCGACGTGCGCGGGCACGTACGCGTTCAGCACAGCGGGGAGCATGTTCGACACGATGCTGAGCCTGCACAGCGGGTGCCCGGCCACCTCGGCCAACACGCTGGCGTGCGATGACGACGTGAGCGGATCGGATCGCACGTCGTACGTTTCCAAGTCGATGAGCGCGGGCGAGACGGTGCTGATCCGCGTGAGCGGGTACGCCGCCAACTCCGGCGTGTTCAGCCTGAGCGTCACGCCGTCGGCCCCCGCCAACGACGACTGTGCTCACCCGATGACAATCCAGGAAGGGCAGTTCTCCTTCGACAACTGCTTCGCCCAGAACAACCTGCAACTGGACAACATCACCATGGAGGGCGACCTGTGGTACAAGTACTCGCCGGTGTGCAGCGGCACGGCGACGCTGGACGCCTGCGGGAACAACGCGTACTTCGACACGCTCCTGGCCGTGTACCACGGCGGCATGTGCACCGACGTCTTCGCCCCCAACCGCCTGGTCCTCGCGGACGACGTGGTGTGCATGGGCGGGTTCACGTACACGGCGGGCGCGTCCTTCCCGGTGGTCGCCGGCGAAGACTACCTGATCCGCATCGGCGGGTACCCCTTCACGGGCGCGAGCACGTTCAACCGCGGGCACGCCGTGTACGACCTTGAACTGGCCACCGCCTGCCCGGCCGACTTCAACCAGGACGGCGGCGTGGACGGCACGGACGTGCAGGCATTCTTCGCGGCGTGGGACGCCGGCCTGACCCGCGCCGACGTGAACTGCGACGGCGGCGTCGACGGTTCGGACGTGGACACCTTCTTCGGCTCCTGGGAGAACGGCGGCTGCTGAGTTCGTCCGGCATCGGGGAAGCGGTCCCCGCGGCCGCGAAGTCACGCAGCGATGAGTGAGATTCTCGGGTGATTTGATCACCCGGGACGATCAAGACACCGCATCCGAAGTTATAAGAACGATCAGACACCAACGACCGTCCGTGAACGTCTGATCACAGCAGCAACTGCGATTAAAGGCCCCGTCAAGGGGCCTTTTTCATTCATCGGGTTGTCGCACGGCGCTGGATGTTCGCTCCGCGAGCGTGCTCACTATTGGAGGATCCGAAAGGTCGTTCGGTCATTTCGCAACCCCGCGATTCCACGGGCCCCTCCGCGTTGCATTGATTGCATTTCTCCAAGACGGGCTCTTCGAGGGCAATACTCTGCGCATGTCGAGGCCCGCCTGGCCCGGGACTTCGACGTTCGGTCGCCGTCGGTCGCGATCGCTATGTGCGGTCTTCCGCGGCGATGAGCATTCTCAGCCAGAAGTGAGGAGTCTGCACATGGTAGTTCAGAGTCTCATTCGTGGGGGCTTGGCGGCGCTACTTGTCGGCGCGGCGCTCAGCGGTTGCCGCGCCTTCGAGGGCGCCGGCGGTGAGTCTCCCGCGGAGCAACGGGCCACGATCCGCGGCGAGGAAGCGACGACGCTCAACGAGTTGTACGCGGCCCGCCCGGAAACCCGTGACAAGGTGAAGAAGGCCGCGGGGTATGGCTACTTCGGCAACGTCAACGTCAACGTGCTGCTCATGAGCACAGAGAACGGGTACGGCGTGGTTCACAACAACCAGACGGGGAGCGACACCTACATGAAGATGGCCGGGGGCGGCGTCGGGGTGGGAATGGGGGTGAAGGACTACCGCGCGATCTTCATCTTCACGGATGCGGAAGTCATGCGCAAGTTCGTGGACAGCGGCTGGGACTTCGGCGGGCAGGCTGATGCCGCGGGCAAGGCGGGCAATCAGGGCGCGTCGACCGGCGGCGCGATGACCGGCAGTTCTGTCGCGGGGATGGAGATCTATCAATTCACCAAGACGGGCCTGGCGCTTCAGGCGACGGTGCAGGGCACCAAGTACTGGCGTGACGACAAGCTCAACAAATGAGCCGGCGGCGCATCGGACGAACGCCTCACTGATCACGGTTCGCGTGCCGGGG
>JBGAMO010000120.1:0-14629 GCA_044222845.1 Phycisphaerales bacterium | reverse complement strand
TTCTGGATCTCCTGGCGTTCCGCCGTCTTGCGGGTGATGTGGGCCTCACGCTCGGCCTTGGTCATCTTCTTCATGTCGTCGGGGAGTTCATCGTCCTTGACATTGTCAAGGTCCACCCGCTTGTTCTTGACGGCGTCGACAAGGTCCCACGTGTCGTTGTTGTAGAAGCCCGAGGCCTTGGTCGCGGCACGCTCCACCGCCACCGCCGGCGCCACGGCCCCGGCGTTGGCGTCCTGCGCCGCCTGCCGCGCGACGTACTGCTCGCGCTTCGCCCCGTACGCGAGGTACGTGGTGTTGATGCGGGAACTCAGGTCCGAGAGTTGCTTGTCGAACGGCGTATCGACGTGCGGCGCCGCGGCGTTCATATCAATGAACGAGTAGGCCCCTTCTCCCAGCAGCGCGCCGTCCTTCCAACCGGTGGAGACGCCGGTTTGTTCATCCCCGCAGTGGATCGTGTTCACGGTGATGCCCATGCTGACCGCCGCGGGGATGGATGTGTGGTAATCGACCGTGCCCTGCGTGAACGGCTCGTTGCCTGCGATGAGGATGAACTTGAGGTCTTCGGCGACGCTGCTCCATTGCAGACCGTTGACGGCGGACCGGATCACCTGGCCGCAGAACTCATCCCCGCCGTTGGTGTTCAGCGCAAACAACTGCGCGGAAACCTCATCGAGATCATCAGTGAGCGGAAGAATCTGGCGGATGAACCCCTCCTCGGCGGAAAGGCCGGATTTTCCGTACTCGTACAACGCGACCTGCAACTGCGGGCGAACGCCCTTGTGTTTGGCGGTGGCGAGGTTGTTGACGATGTTCCAGAGCTGGCTCTTGGCCTGGGAAATGAGCCCGTCCATGCTGCTGCTGGTGTCCAGCAGGATGGCGATCTGGATGCGCGGGGCGGTGAGGTGCTGGGGCTGCTTGGCCGGTTCGGCGGCCGCGGACTTGGTGGGCGAGCCGGGAGCCTGCGGCGCGAGCGCCTGAGGCGAGGTCTCCGGCTGGGGCGAGAGCTTCGCCCCCAGCGAAGCGACCGACCCGGCGAGAGCAAAGAGCACGAACGCGGCGCGAATGGACATGACTGGACTCCCGAGCAACCGAACCCGCACAGAACGCCCGGGAAACACGCCCGACCGTCGTGCCAGTAGTACAGACGCCGGCGGAGGTGTCGGGTTGGTCACAGGGAAGTAACAGCTTACGCAGTCGCTCGCTCTATCAGCGTTGTTGCCCCGTCGGCCGCGGCGATTGGAAAGACGGAGCGGACTCTCCCGTTCGGTTCACTGGCACGAACCTGATTCCCACAAATCAAAGAACGCCTGCACGTCGGTGCCATCGATGCCGCCGTCCTGGTTGAAGTCGGTCGGACAATCGTTCGGCGTACAGACGTGGTGCGTGTACGTCAGCACGGCATTGCCGCCGTTGATGCCGTTTCCGTCGCCATCGATGGGCACCCCGGCGAGCGAACGCACGGTATCGCGGATGGTGATCGTGTACGCGTCGTTCAGCAGCGGTGCGCCGAAGGAGACCAGCATGAACTGGCTGCCGCTGCCGCTCACGGCGAAGGGCACCGCGTGGCCGTCAGAGGCGCGTGTCACCGTCAGGTCGCCGCTGGAGAACGCGATCGCGCTGGACCACAGGATGCGGGCGAACGGAACACCCTGTGGGTTTGAAAACGCCTCCGCGCCCGGCGGCAGCGATGGTTCACGCATGAGGATCGTGGGACCGGGGGCGCTGCCGAGAAGTCGGATGCGATACACGCCGTTGGTGTCGGCGACGTACATGGTGTTGCCGTCGTCGCTCACCGAGAGTGACGGTGCGCCGTCTGATTCGGCGTCGTACTGCGCCGCGACGGCGAACCCCGAGGCGAAGACCGAGAGGTTGCCTTGGGCATCGCTCTGGTACACGCGATCCTGCACCGCATCCAGAAGGAACAGCGTCTGTCCCAATGCTCCTCCGGCGCAGATCGCCAGATCCCGGTAGTACCGGACATTGGATTGAACGGGAGGAACGATGGTGCTCCAATCGCCCGCTGCGTTCAACCCGTACACCGCATTGATGCCGGAGTTGTTCGCGTCGTTATCGCACAGAACAAACTGGGATCCGAACACCCCCGTGCGATCAAACTCCGCGCCGCGCACATCGGTATCGGTGCGAGAGGGCGGCACCGTATTGGCCGAGAGTTGCGTGCGGGCCATCGCCGGCGACAAGAACCAATACTCGGTCGGAGGCCCGTTGAGGTCGTACAGGTACGCGCCGGCCATCCAACCGTGCGCGGCGAGCGTGAAATCAAGCGTAAATCCGATATCGCCCGTCGCCCAAGTGGCGACATCGGCGATCGCGCCGGTGGACGACACTCTGAACAGGTCCGCGCGCGAACCGCCAAAATCGGATTCGACGGACACGAACAGATCGCCGCCGAAGCCCCCGGTGGTATCGAATCGAAGATCGAGCACGCTCGGGTTTGAGCCCGAAACGGTCGTTGTCGCCACCACGGATTGGCCGTCGCCGGTCAGCCGCCGCACCGTCAGAATCCCGCTGCTGACGCTCGCCGCGACCACGCCGGTGCCGAACGCAGCGTTGCGGATCGCCTCGATGCGCGGCGTCTTGTTGTCGAGCCGACCAACCAGTTGATCCACGGCCCAGCCGGGTGGAACTGTAATCTGAGCGAGCGCCGAGGTGACACATGCCAGAGACCACGCCGCCATCAAACACGCTGAAGTTCGCATAGGACGCTCCGTATTCAGGACACAACTGTACGGCATTAGGCTCCTCCCTCGTGAATGTTAACTGGTGATTGGCGTCCGAAAGCCAACGGCACAAGACTTTTCCGCGAGACCGCTCCTGGTTGCGTCGGGCCCGACAGTGCCCGTGCTGTCGCGTTCTCGTGGAATCAATGCCGCGAGCGGAGTATCGGAAGACCACCGTGCCGATCGCCGCGGGGTTCGAAAGGTCTCAGCGTCGAGCGGTGCGCGGCCGTTGCGTGTCGCTTGACCGGGTGATCGGCAATCGTGGCCTCGCAACCGGCTCCATACCCTCCCCCATGCCGCTCGAATACCAGACCGCCGGAGAATCGCATGGACCGTCGCTGGTCGTCACCGTGACGGGTCTTCCCGCGGGCGTGCCCATCGACGAGGCGTTCATCAACGCGGAGTTGGCGCGGCGGCAGGGGGGCTACGGGCGAGGGGGCCGGCAGAACATCGAGGAGGACAAGGCCGAGTTTGTCACCGGTGTTCGGCGGGGGCTCTCGATCGGGGCGCCGGTCACGATGCTGATCCGCAACCGCGATTCACGGCTGGATGACCTCGTGAAGACGCCCCCGGTGTTCAGGCCGCGGCCGGGGCACGCCGACCTGGCGGGCAGCATCAAGTTCCTCACCACCGACTGCCGCGAGGTGCTGGAGCGGGCGAGCGCCCGCGAGACGGCGGCACGCGTCGCGGCGGGGGCGCTGGCGCGGTGCCTGCTGCGGGAGTTTGAGATCGCAGCCTTCGGGTTCGTGCGTTCCATCCTGACGGCCCAGACGCAGGTGGAAGCCAACGCCGCGAACTGGACCGCGCTGCGCACGCTGCGCGACGCGAGCGAGACCTATTGCCCGGACGCGGAAGTGACGCAGAAGCAGGTCAAAGTGATCCACGAGGCCAAACTGGCCAAGGACACCGTGGGCGGCCTGGTGGAAGCGCACGTCTTCGGGTGCCCGCCGGGGCTGGGCACGTGCGCGGACTGGCGCGACAAGCTCGACGCGCGGCTGGCGTACGCGGTGATGGGGATCCAGGCGATCAAGAGCGTGGAGATGGGGCTGGGCAAGGAGGTGGCGTCGCTCCCGGGCAGCCGCGTGCACGACGCGATCTACTTTGACGCCGCGAAACGAGATTCCTCGCCCGACCTGGGCTTCACGCGAAAGACGAACAACGCGGGGGGCACCGAGGGGGGCATGAGCAACGGACAGCCGATCGTGGTGCGGGCGGCGATGAAGCCGATCGCGACCCTCGGGCAGGGGATGCCCAGCGTGGACCTCAACACCAAGGCGCCTCAGCAGAGCCAGTACGAACGCAGCGACATCTGCGCGGTCTCCGCCGCGAGCGTCGTCGTGGAGAACGTCGCGGCGTTCGAGGTGGCCCGCGTCTTCCGCGACAAGTTCGCCGGCGACTCGCTGGTGGAAGTGCGCGGCCAGTTCCAGACGTACATGCGCCTGGCCCGGCTGCTGCCGCTGGATGAAGGCGTGCGGATGGCCTGATGCCGCAACGAGCCGGTGACGGACGCCTACATTGAACTCCTTGACGGGCTGGGCATGACATGAGCGAACTACCGAAACAAGCCCCCAGCGGGCACGCGGCACGGATCCGGCAGAAGAACCCGGACCAGGAGAATCGCCACAAATCTCCCTGGTCGCTCAAGGAGCGGCTGGGGATGCTCGCGTGGATCATCGTCGACCGCCTGCTGTGCCGGCCCGTGCCCAAGCAGTTCAACGGATGGCGTCTCTTCTGGCTGAGGTTGTTCGGCTGCAAGATCACGGGGCGGCCGATGGTGCACCCCGCGGCGATCGTCAAGATCCCCTGGCAACTGACCCTGGAAGACCGCGCCGCCGTGGGCCCGCACGCGGAGATCTACAACCTGGGGCACGTCACGCTGCGGGAGCTGAGCGTGATCAGCCAGTACGCGTACATCTGCGGGGGCACGCACAACCTCGAGGACCCGATGCTGCCCCTGCTCGTGGGCGACATCGAGATCGGGCGCGAGGTGTTCGTGGGGGCCAAGGCGTTGATCCTGCCCGGGGTGAAGATCGAGGAAGGCGCCGTGATCGGCGCGGGCAGCGTGGTGAGCCGCGACATGCCGGCGTGGATGATCTGCGCCGGGAACCCGTGCCGGCCGATCAAGGCGCGGCGGAAGATTTGAGGGCGGACGGCCGCAACTACACCCACACAATTGACGACCACTTGGGATTAGACAGGTTGCGGATGGCGCACTGTCCGCGCCCAGAGAAGAGCGGTCCACATCCAGAACGGCGAGAGAGTTTCGCCACAGTTCACGGAAGATTCGTCCTTGAAGGCGACTGGAAACCTCCGGATTTGCCAACCCGCGTTGATGCTCAATACAGCTCCCGGGAAGTTCGATGACTGGGAGTAGAGAGCGAGAGAGACCGCCAAAGGCCTATAGACTGAGCAGTTCGTCATCGCCCGAATCTCTTGCTCTCGGGAACGGCAAGACGATCGGTCCACCCTGCCCCGCATGCACCCTCAAGAGCTCACAGAACATCGGGTGAATCGCGAGGCGATCGTGCTCGCTAAAAAAAAGCTCGTGCGGAACAAAATACTGGAAATCAACCAAATAGTACTTACGGCTTTCGTGATCACTTGCCTTAGACTCGTCGGCTCGAACAATCCCGACAATTCCGAGCTGCTTGACAATTTCAACAAACTGCTCGCGAGAGTAGGTGGACTCTCCTGAATACGAATCCTTGGGCCATCGGCTGGCACTTCGGTGCGCCGCACGATGCAATTCAGCACCGATGTGCACCAGCGGTGTTGACTGCAGGCCTTCCCGCACGATTGAAACAACGGAATCTCCGTACACCTTTGTGTACGCGTTTAACACCTCCACCGCAAGCTCCGTCTCTGCAACGCTTACGCCTCGCCGCACCGCTTCACTCTCGAACGTCGGCCGGGCGTCTCGCGTAAGCACTCTTTGCTCTCGAGCAATTTCATTTGCCAACACAATGAGTTGGCGGGGCCTCAGTTGGGTATGACGCAATACATACGCCAACGTTCTTTCCTCATTGCCACACCGGCTGTTGAGGTTTGGCCCAAAATAGGGAAGCCAAGCCTTCTCAAAAACATCCTTTGAACTACTCCAGTCAATCTCGTTTGATCGAAATACTCCTGCCCTATTCTGTTCAAGAAAGCGCTGGTATCGGTAGCAAATGACTCGGAGCAGTTCCTTGGGACGCCATGACAAGAAAACCGCATTACGAGAGAGGTCGACACGCTTTACGGTGTTCGCGGAAAACCGATCATGGATTTGCGGGAACGACTCGTCCGCAACAAACAGCTTGAGGTAAATTCCGTACCGGCTGTAGAGCTGGGCAAATGAGGCGGCGAAATCAATGAATGCAGCAACCACCCGCATTTCCTTGGGGTCATTGACAGCATAGTGCTCGGCTGTGTCAAACGCAAAGACAATCGGCCTTGTCTTACAGTATTGCAAGACCGCTTGGCGGCACCGCTCGAACTCATTTGAATTGAAGTGCTCAGCGATGTCATTTTGAATCGCATGCTGACTTGACTTCCTCCGAAGTACGGAATGCAAAACGCTGTTAGTGTCTTGAACAGTCACGTACCAACCAAGCTTTGGCAGCTGGTCTTTCAAATCCGGCATATCCTCGCCAACGTGGTCGAAAATCATTGACCACATGATCGCTTTGCACAGATCCGATATCTTGGTCCGGTCAAACTCTTGATCCGTGGACAACCTGTTCGCAGCAATGAAATCATTCAGCTCGGCAAAGACACTCTCCTGAGTGATCACAAGGCACGTTGAATTCTGGATCGGTCTGCCAAACTTGAAGTACGCTGCCAGCGCTGTCTTGCCACTCCCTCGTCGACCCCGAATCAGGAACACTTCAGGCCTTATGGCCTTTTTTGCGTAATCCGTCTCGGCCAGAAAAACATCTGATGAGTAATTCGGCTGATCGCTCGACAGTTCTAGTTCGCATGCGGCGCTTCCGAAGGGATCGCCAGGCAGGTCAGCGTCACTGTACATTACTTGTTGCTCCGCTTCATCGATAAATCGCTTTGATAAATCGCTTTGGATTTTTGGCTGTAACCTCTTCGCGTGAGCCTCTATACAAGGTCACTTCGTTCTAGACCCAACGAAGCGTATGCGGACGGTCTCCACCGAAACGGGGCACGTCCGCATGTGCACTCTCGCCACCCAACTCATTGATGCGGCGAATCTCGCCAGGGCGTCTGGAATTCGGATGTCAGGTCTGGCAGTGACGACTCTTCAACACGTCCGGACGACCGCGCGCCTTGTGCAAGGGCTGAGAGTTCAGCCAAGTCTCTTGTGTCGCAAGGCTGTCCGTTCGCAGGCTCTCGTCTCCGACACGCATGCCATCCCACCATCTAGACCGCAACGCGGGAGCGTGACACTTGTCCGCGCTCTACCTGCGGCAGCCCCAACTGACGACCTTGGACGACCGGAGAGTGGATGGGAAATATCCGTATAAAAAACGAACTGATTTTCACTAGGGTCTCTCCTCCAGATGAAATGGGTCTAGATTCGACAACAGCATAACTTCTGCCCACGAGGCGTCCTCCTGTTGCGAGTGGAATACAACGGTTACCGTACAAATTGCCAGGAATTGCGGTATGCGGCCCCGGTAAGAACACCTGATGTGCTCCGAAATCGCTCTTTCAACCGGGAACCAGCCAACAATTGCAGCGTCAATGACAGTAGCTCGCCACTAGTTAGTGCGGGCTATACTTAAGGACACCAGGGCGGGCTTCCGCGTGTGAAGGCCGCCAAACTTGGAGTGACAGAACTATGTTCGGCGCACTGCGTCGTTCGGGGCTTGGAGGCGGGGTCAGCGGCTTGTTGGGAATGGCGGGGATCGCGGCGGCGACGCTGGGTGTCGGCGCTACGCAAGCCCAGGCGGGTTGGACCCACAGCAGCAGTTGGTCGGTGTCTTTCTCCTACGGCGGGTACGGATGGTGGGACGACTGCTTTGACGGCGGCGGCTGGCACTGGGGTGTCGGCTATCGCTCGGCGTACTACTACCCGGCCCCCGTGTACTACTACCCCCCTCCGGCGCCTGTCTATTACTGCCCGCCCGAGCCGGTGTATGTCTGCCCTCCTCAGCCCGTGGTGTACTGCCCTCCTCCGCCGGCTTACTACTGCCCCCCCCCGGCGATCTACTACCCCCCGCCGGCGATCGTGATCGGGTTCTGGGATGATGATCATCATCACCACGGCCACGACGATCACGGCTGGCATGGCGGCCACGGCGGCGGTCACGACAACCACGACGGCGGCTACAGCCGCGGACGGCCGCGGGACCCGCAACCGTACCTTCCTCAGCCTCCGAACTCGCGGATCGACACCGGTCCGATGCCGCAGAACCCCGGACAACAGCCCCGCAACGCCGAAGGCGATGTGCGGCGCGTGCCCAACCCTGATCGCGTCGCCATGGGCCCGACGGACCCGAACCGGCCGTCCAAGCCCAGCGCACCGGTCATCAAGGCGCCCGCGTCGTACCCGCTGCCGGACGCGCCGGCGGTGAAGAACCCGGCGCCGAGCCAGCCTTCCAAGGCGCCGATGACGCGGCCGGTGGTGAAGTCCCCCGATTCGACTCCCCGGATGCAGCCCATGCCGCAGAAGCCTTCAACGGCGTATCCCGACGGCGGCAACCGGATCGACGGGGGCTCGCAGCCCCGGGCGACCAAGCCGAACTATGACGTCACGCCGCGGCGTTCGGAGCCTACGGCACGGCCTCCGCAGTACACGCAGCCTCCCTCGACGGTGAGCCCCAAGCAGCCCTCGATGGACTCGCGTTCTCGCCAGCCCGGCCAAGCAGGCTTCGGCAAGGGGTACAGCGGCGGGCAGAGTTCCAGCGGCCTGACCCGACCGAAGGGCAAGGACCGGAACTAAGAACCGGCGCGGCTCAGAGGGGCCGCACCCAGATCCGCCCGAACTTGACCGGGTGATCGTGATCCTGAAGCATCAGCCCGGCCTTGCCGGGCTTTTCTTCTTTTGAGGGCGCCGAGCCGGTGGGACCGTCGACCGGGGCGTGATCGTGGATGAGCACGCCGTTGTGAAAGACGGTGAGGTTGGCGTCCGCGGTCTTCCTGCCCGAGTCGTCGAACTGGGGGGCGCGGAAGATGATGTCGTAGGCCTGCCATTCGCCGGGCTTGCGGCACGCGTTGACGAGCGGGGGGTGCTTCTTGTAAATCGCGCCGCACTGGCCGTCGGTGTACGTGTCGCTCTCGTAGGAATCGAGAATCTGGACCTCGTAGCGCCCGTAGATGTACACGCCGCTGTTGCCCCGGTCCTGGCCCTGACCCTTGGCGGGAGAGGGAGTGGCGAACTCCACGTGGATCTGGGCATCGCCGAAGCTAGTGGACGAGAAGATGTTGCCCGCGCCGGGCACCACCTCAAACCCCCCACCGCCGCTGTCGTCCAGTCGCTTCCATTTGGAGGCGTCGCCGTTCATGGTGTGCCACTGCTCCGTGCTCCCCGGGCCGCTGAGCACGATGGCGTCCGAGGGCGGCTCGCCCGCCATGCCCGGGGTCACGACGGCGGGCTTGGGGGGCTCGTGGAAGACGGCGGCGATGCCTGCGAGGGCGCAGACGGCGGTGATGAAGCGAAGCATGCCCGGATGCTATCAGCGCACTCACGTGCGCGAAGCAGCCGGGCATGCACGTCGAAGGCCGGGCGGGAGGACCCGGCCATCGAACCGAACGTGTGTATCGGGTGAGGCCTCGGCTCAGGCGCGGCGGCGGCGGGAGATCATGAGGCCGCCCAGGGCCAGCGTCGCCGCGGCACCGGGGGCGGGGGTGATGCCCCGCAGTTCCATGCCGAAGTCGTTGTAATCGTGGTCGACGTTGAAGTTGTCTTCCCAGGAGAGGAACATGGCGCAATCGACGGGAGCACCCTCGCTGTCGCGCTTCAAGATGGTGGCGAGGTGGTCGCGTCCGGTGGAGTTGAAGGCCTGCTGGCTGTAGTAGACGCTGCTGTTGACGCCGCCGTTGTTGCCGCTGTAGAAGGCCAGGCCGAAGTTGCCCAGGACCGAAAGCGACGCGGAACTGGGCAGGCCCGAGGACGAACCGCCGATCACCCAGGTGACGTCGGCGGGCGTGGGGCTCGCGACCGTGTAATAGCCCAGGCGGTGGAACGGGGCCTGGCCCGCGGCCTGCCAGGCCAGCGTCCACTGCATCATCTCGTCGCACTGCGAGAAACGCTCGGCGTCGATCTGGTCGCCGTAATCAGGAATCGTGGTTCCGACGCTGCTGGCGGAGCCCGCGGCGAGAATCCGGGACTGCACGGCGGTGGGCAGCCCGTCCATGCTCGACTGGAGCCAGGTGGGGTCGATCAGGTCGGCCGAGGCGGACCCGGCGGCGGCGGCGAGAATGGCGATGGCTGCGAGTTTGGTCACTGGTCTGCTCCTGTGTGGTTGCGGGCCCCGCGGCCCGGTACATCAACATGCCACACGGAAGCGGAAACGGCAAGCGGCCGGGTTGTAGAGAAGCTCCACGGCAACGCGTTTGCCGTGCGTGACGGGGGCCGGTCGGTCCGCAAATGTTCGCTTGGAGAACTGCCCGCCTGCACAGGGGGTTGGTACGCGCCGCGGGCGCAGAGTGCGCGGCCGTTGCAAGCAGCAAGGCGTGCGGGGTCGAACGGTGCGGGGGAGATTCGAACTCCCGAGGCCCTTGCGGGCCTGCTCGATTTCAAGTCGAGTACTTTCGGCCGCTCAGTCACCGCACCAAGGTCGCGATTGTAACGCCGCGGCGGGCGGGAGATTGGGAAGATGCCCGCCGACTCGTCGGGGCCAAAAATGAAAAACGCACCGGGAGGCCGGTGCGTGAAAAGGCGTGAAAAATCGCGAACGGGGGAGGCTCAGGCCTTGACGTTGGTCTTGACGTTCCATCCGCCGTGGATGGGGCCGCCCTTGGCCTTGCCGTCCTGACCCTGCTCCTGATAGTCAACCTGGATCTGGGTGAAGTTGAGGCTGAAGGACTCCATGGGCACATCGTCGTTGCCGCGGCTGCTGCCGCCGGTCTGGTAGGACGACACGATGATGTCGTTGAACTTGTACTTGAGGTACTCGAGTTGGGTGCCGCCAGCCTTGCGGACGACGAAGGTGGCCTCGGGGATGTGCTGGCCGTTGGCGCAGAACTGCATGAGGTTGGGGCTGGCCTTGGAGGCCTTGATCACGAAGGAGATGTCCTGCAGGACGGCCTTGCCCGAGCCGTGGCCGGTGCCGGAGGCCGAAGAGCCGCCCTGGGAGAGGCCCCAGGAGAAGGACTCAACTTCGATCTCGCCGGGGTGGGCCTTGTCGTTGGACTCGCCGGGAATTTCTTTGATCTTGAGGAATGCGTCGAATGCCATGGGTGATGCTCCTACTGGGGGCCCGCGAGGGGCGGTGATGGTTTCGGCCTGTCCCAACAACCGGAAAGGCCCATCGGGGTCACCGGCTGCTGATAGTCTTGACGGGAGAGTTTTCTGACGAAAACCCGCGGCGTTGCGTGGGAATTAGCCCCCGCCCCGACGGGCTTCTCGCGGGTATTACTTGCCGCCCTTGGCGCTGGGCAGCTTGCTGACCAGGCGCAGGGAGACGGTAAGACCTTCGAGCTGGTAATGCGGACGCAGGTAGAACTTGGCGGAGTAGTAGCCGGGGTTGCCGGGGATCTCCTCGACCTTGACCTCGGCGGCCGCCAGCGGACGGCGGGCCTTGGTGTCCTCGCTGCTGTTGGCGGGGTCGCCGTCAACGTACTGGAGGATCCAGTTGTTCAGCCAGGTCTGCATGTCGTTGCGCTCCTTGAAGGAGCCGATCTTGTCGCGGACCATGCACTTGAGGAAGTGGGCGAACCGGCAGGTGGCGAAGAGGTAGGGCCAGCGGGCGCCCAACTGGGCGTTGGCGGTGGCGTCGGGGTCGGAGTACTCGGCGGGCTTGTGGAGCGACTGGGCGCCCATGAACACCGCGTAGTCCGAGTTCTTGTAGTGCGAGAGCGGCATGAAGCCGTTCTTGGCCAGCTCGGCCTCGCGCCGGTCGGTGATGGCGATCTCGGTGGGGCACTTCATGTCGGTGCCGCCGTCGTCGGTGGGGAAGGTGTGCACGGGCAGACCTTCAACCATGCCGCCGGACTCGGTGCCGCGGATGCGGGCGCACCAGCCGTAGGTCTTGAACGAACGGTTGATGTTGACGGCCATGGCGTACGCCGCGTTCATCCAGGTGAACTTGTCGTGCTTGGCGCCGGAGGTGTCCTCCTCGAAGGCGAACTCCTCGACGGGGTTGCTCTTGGCGCCGTAGGGCTGGCGGGAGAGCACCCTGGGCATGACCAGGCCCAGGTAGCGGGCGTCTTCGCTCTCGCGGAGGCTGCGCCACGCGGCGTACTCGGGGCCGCCGAAGATCTTGGTCAGGTCGCGGGGGTTGGAGAGTTCCTGCCACGATTCCATGTTCATGAGCGCGGGGTTCGCCGCGGACATGAACGGGCAGTGGCCGGCGGCGCAGATCTGCGCGACGCCCGAGAGGATCTCAACGTCCGGGGCGGACTGATCGAAGTAGTAATCGCCCACGAGCGCGCCGAAGGGCTGGCCGCCCGGCATGCCGTATTCCTCTTCGTAGAGCTTCTTGAAGAGCGGGCTCTGGTCCCAGGCGGTGCCCTTGAACTTCGAGATCGTCTTGGCCAGGTCCTTCTTCGAGATGTTCATGACGCGGATCTTGAGCGTCTCGTCCGTCTCGGTGTTGTTGACCAGGTGGGCCAGGCCGCGCCAGGATGATTCCAGGGCCTGGAAATCGGCGTGGTGGATGATGGCGTTGACCTGCTCGGAGAGCTTGCGGTCGATCGCCGCGATCATCGCTTCGATGGACTTGACCGCGTCATCCGAGATGGTCGCGACGCCGGCGAGGGCCTGCTCGGCGAGCGTCTTGATAGCGCGCTCGATGGCCTCCTGCGCGCCGCTGGTCTTGGGTTTGAACTCTTTCTTGAGCAGATCATCCAGGGCGTTTCCACCGAGCATCACGCCGCCGAGTCCTGCTGATTGTGCCTGCGCATCGGACATGGTTGGTTTTCTCCGGCAATCTGGCCGCGACATGCGCGGCGGGATGGATTAGTTTGAACGTGAAACGATCAGCCTTGGGGCTTGGGAGCCGCCGCGAGGGTCTTGAGCAGTTCGGGGTCGGCCATGACCTTGGCCAGGAGGTTCTCGGCGCCGCCCTTGCCGTCCATGTAGGTGAGGAGGTTGGAGAGCTGCGTGCGGGCTTCCAGGAGCTTGGCCAGGGGCTCGACCTTCTTGGCGATGGCGGCGGGGCTGAAGTCGGCCATGCTCTCGAAGGTGACGTCCACGGCGATGTTACCCTCGCCGGTGAGCGTGTTGGGAACGTTGAACGCCACGCGGGGCTTCATGCTCTTGAGGCGCTCGTCGAAGTTGTCGACGTCGACCTCGAGGAACTTGCGGTCCCCCACGGGCGGCAGCGCCTCGGCGGGCTTGCCGGAGAGGTCTGACATGACGCCCATGACGAAGGGCAGGTTGACCTTCTTCTCGGCACCGTACAGCTCCAGGTCATACTCGATCTGGACGCGGGGTGCTCGGTTACGGGCGATGAACTTCTGGCTGCTGGCTTTGGCCATGACAAACTCCCTGTGTTCAATCCGCCCCAAGCACAGGGGCGAACGCTTGATCCAACGGACCTGGCCCCTCGCACACAACGGGGGCCCGAACTACCGACGGATTGCCCCGGATGATACGGCATCCGGAACGATCTGAGCCATCTCCAACCCTCGCCCGCCTCGTGTCACGAGGCGGGCGTGGAATCCTGGGGCGGCTCGCTGACCCTGCGAAGCACCTCGATGGCGTCGGGGGTCAGCACCTTGGTGATATCCAGGAACTTTTTTCGGACCATCTGCTTCGCGCACTGGACAATCAAAGGCACCGGGCTGGAAGGCTCCCACTGCTCATAGTACCGGATGACCTTGTCGAACGCGACCTCGACATCCGCCGAGGAGGCCACGCCCCCCGAGAGCCGGCCACCCCCCCCATCACCGGGACCGCCTCCGGCCGCCTGCTCGCCGCCGGCGGCGCCCGCCGCGGCGACTTCTTCCTTGGTGCGGCGACGGCGGACCTGGAGGGCCGCGTCCTTGAGCATCGTCTGGAAGGGCTTGAGGTCGGGCCCCACGCCCGCGCCGCACTTGGCCGTGAAGATGCCGTCGATGGCCTTGAGGGCCTCCGCGGCCTCGTCGGCGGCCTTTTCAATCGTCTCCAGAACTTCCATGTCCGTCTCGGCGAAGGCGCCGTCGATGCCGGAGATGGTGGGCTTGGGCTTGTCGGGGGCTTCCTCTCCCGCGGCCAGGGTGCCCGCGGCGATGGCGATGTCCTTGAGACTGAACTTGCCCATCTGGCGCGAGTCGCACAGGGGCGCTTCGTACACCCGGTCGAGCAGCTTGAGCTTGTCGCCGAAGGTGGCCATCGGCGTGGCCAGCGGGGCCAGCGCGTTGATGCGCTCGGTGGGATCGTTGTTGTCGTCGGGGTCCAACTGCGGGAAGACCTGATCCCAGTACTGCTCCAGCAGGCCCTGGATGAGCTTGAGGCCATCGCGCAAGCCGGAGTACCCCTCCAATCGCACGGCCGCCAGCGTGAGGAGCACGGCGGTGCGGACGTGCTTGCCGCGGGCGAAGACCTCGACGCCCACGTCGCGGACTTCACGCCAGTTGGGCTCCTCGGCGGCGGAGAACTGGGTCTCCTCCTTGCCCTCGGCGAGCCGCTCGAGCTCGAGGAAGCGGCGGTCCCAGCGCAGGTTCTCGCCGCACGGGGCGTCGGCGCTGACGGGCTTCAGAAGTGATTCGACGTTGATGACACCCACTGGAGGTACCCACAGAAAGAATCGAAGCCGCGTCTCAGGCGCTGGGGGCGGCGGGGAACAAATCGCGGG
>JBGAMO010000285.1:0-2229 GCA_044222845.1 Phycisphaerales bacterium | reverse complement strand
GCCACGGAAGCGACTCCGCCCGCGACGCTCACGGCGTGCTCGATCTGGTCGGCGTCGGCGCCGGTGGGGTCGAGTTCAACGATGAGTTTCTCGGTGGCGGCCCGGGCGGTGTCGCGGACCAGGACGCTGCCATGACGCGCGGAAGGCCGCCAGGCGACGGTGCGGAGGCTGTCGCCGGGCAGAAACTCGCGGAGGGCCCAGAACTCTTCGCCGCCTCGCCAGCGGCGGGCTCTCCCGCCGCGCTCGCCCACGCCTCCGCCGGCCTCGATGGCCTCGCGCCGGACCGGGGCAAGGCGCGGGCGGATGGTGATCGCCTCGGGTTGTTCAAAGACGACGGACTTCTTCGTGAGTCCGAAGGGGAATGTGCTGATGGCACGGAAGCGTGAAAGGTTCGCAACGCCGCGTCGCAGGGTGGTCGCGGTGGCTTCGACGATGACCTCGCCCCGGGCCGGTACGTGGGTCGCAAAGGCGAGCACGGGCGAATGCAACCGGGGTTGCACCTCGCCGCGTCGCCTGGCCGCAGGAAGTTCCTCAATGGTGACGGACAGGGAAGAGAGCAAGCGGTTGCGGTTACGCACGCGGTACCGGACAACGAGGGGCTCGCCGACGGCGGTGGGGGGCGTCGGGAGCCGTTCGACGCTGATGCCCAGCAGGTTGGCGCCGCTGAGAATGCCCGACACGAGCAGGCCCCCGACAGCGAGTCCGAAGATCGCGAAGAGCAGGTTGTTCTGGCCGTTGAGTGCGCCCAGCACAAGGACGATGGTGGTCGCGACGTACAGCAGACCGGCCATGTGCATGTGGTACCGACGACCGACGCGACGGGCCGGGCCGCGCAGCGGTGAAGCGGCGGCGGAGTGGCGAGCCTTGTTGGGATCGCGGGTCATGTGTGTGCAGTGGCTTACGCTGCGCCGGGCTTGAGTTCGGCGAGGGTGGGCAGATCCTTGATGGAGCCCAAACCGAACTGATCAAGGAATTGCTTCGTGGTGCCGTACAGCATGGGGCGTCCGAGCTCTTCGGCGCGGCCTTTGATCGTGATGATGCGGCGTTCCATCAGGCTCTTGAGGACCTCGCCGCAGGAGACGCCGCGGATGGCCTCGAGCTGGGCCCGTGTGATGGGCTGCTTGTACGCGATGATGGCCAGGGACTCGATCGCTGCCCGGCTGAGCTTGTTGGGCAGGCGGCTGCGGTGGTAATCGGCGATGGTGTCGGCGAACTCCGGCAGGGTCATCAAGCGGTAGCCGCCGGAGACCTTCTCGATGCGGAAGGCGCGACCACCCCGCTCGTACTCGCCGTTGAGGTACTCAACCGCGGTGGCGATGTTGGCACAGGCGGCGTTCACCGCCGCGGCGGAGGAGGGTTTGCCGGGCTTGCGTTCGGCGCCCTCGGCCGGCTCCTCCTCGGCGAGACGGACAAGCTTCAATGCCGCGGCAAGGCGTTCGGGCGCGATAGGACGCTCGATGCTGAGCAGCAGGGCCTCGACCTTTGGGGCCAGATGCCTGAAATCATCCGCGGGCGGCGGCTGGGAAACTGTTTCGAGTGCTGCGACTTCGCTCATGGCGGGGGGATGGTAGCGCGATCCGAGGCGGTCACTTCATGTCGGGGGGAAGGGGCGTCAGCCCGAACCATCGGTGCATGATGTTGTGACCCGCGTAAATAAGGGGCGTGATGGCCACCGCGATCACGAACTTGAGGAGGTAGCCGGTCAGGGCGATCTTGAGGATCTCGATGAAGGGAACGACCGGGCCGGCGTCGGTGAAGATCCTGCGTCCCAGGTGGAACGCGAAGTAGGTCACGACGAAGCTGTCGATGAGCTGGGAAATGACCGTGCTGCCGGTGGCTCGCAGCCAGATCATGCGTCCGCCGGTCACCCGCTTGATCACCGAGAACGTGGCGATGTCGCAGAACTGCCCGGCGAGGTACGCCAGGAGCGAAGACACGTACATGATCTTGGCGCTGCCGAACACCGCGTCGAAGGCTTCCTGTTTGACGTTGTAATCCGCTTTGAGGTAGGGCATCGCCTGCGCGAGGTTCATGACCCCGAAGACGAATATGCCCATGACCAGCCCAATCCACGTGACCCGGCGGGCGCCCTTCTTGCCGTAGTACTCGTTGATGAGATCGGTCAGCAAGAACGTCACGGGGAACGTGAGCATTCCGCAGGTGTGGGTGATGGCGTCGATGCGTTCGGTCTGCCACGGCACCGGGAAGGAGAAGGGCAGGGGGATCGTG
>JBGAMO010000119.1:0-14913 GCA_044222845.1 Phycisphaerales bacterium | reverse complement strand
GAACGCCGTGTCCGAGCGCGAGGCGCGCGAGCAGATCCTGGACTCGATGGATCTGGAGCGAGAGCGCGGGATCACCATCAAGGCGTCCGCGGTCACGGTCATGCATCGCCACAAAAAGGGCGCATCGGCCGATGATCTGGAGAACGAGTTCGAGGCGCCCGTCGACGAGGCGGGTGTGCACAGGTCCGCCAAAGGCACGGCGGATGAGCACGGCGACCTGTTCATGCTCAACTTCATCGACACCCCGGGGCACGTGGACTTCAACTACGAAGTATCCCGGGCGCTCAAGGCGTGCGAGGGGGCGATCCTGGTGGTGGACTCCACCCAGGGGGTGCAGGCCCAGACGCTGGTGAACGCGTACCTCGCGGTGAACGAGAATCTGACCATCATCCCGGTCATCAACAAGATCGATCTGCCGTCGTCGCGGCCGGATGAGGTCGCCGAGGAAATCGAGCAAACGCTGGGCTTCAAGAAGCACGAGTGCCTGCTCGTGTCCGCCAAGACCGGCCAGGGCATCAAAGAACTTCTGGCGCAGGTGTGCGAGCGGTTGCCGGCGCCCCGGAAGGCCGTGGTGCCGCAGTTGCGAGCCCTGATCTTCGACGCTGTGTACGACGACTATCGCGGCGTGGTGGTCTACTGCCGTATCTTCGACGGCCAGCTCAAGGTGGGCGACAAGATCCGCATGATCGGTACGCAGCGGACCTTCCTCGTGACCGACCTGGGCAAGATGACGCCCAAGCCGGTACGCGTGAAGGAAGTTGGCCCGGGCGAAACCTGCTATGTGGTCGCGGCGATCCGCACGCTGAAAGATGTCCGCATCGGCGATACGGTGACGCTGGAAAACCATCCGGCGGTGGAGCCGCTGCCGGGCTATCAGCCGCCTCGGCAGATGGTGTTCTGTGACTTCTACCCGGCGACCCGGGAGGACGGCGAGAGCACGGACTTTGAAGATCTGCGCGAGGCGGTGGAGAAACTCAGCCTCAACGATTCATCGTTCACGTTCGCGCCGGTGCACTCCGAGGCTCTGGGTTTCGGATTCCGCTGCGGCTTCCTGGGCCTGCTCCACATGGACATCATCCAGGAGCGTCTGGAGCGTGAGGGCGGGGTGGAGATCGTCCAGACGGCGCCGACGGTGTCGTACCAGATTCTCTGCCGCAGCACGGAAGACGTGGTTTCGCCCAGCGGTCAGGTGCTGCGGCGCGTCGATCGGTCCAGCGGTTTCGGTCTGGATACCGGGGCCACGGACGCCGCGAAGCAGATTGCGGCGACAGGCCCGGCACCCACGCCCCGCACGAAGGCGGAGGCCGAGGCGCTGGTCGCGAAAGCCGACGCTGAGTTCCGCCGCAAGATGGGGATCCCCGATGGGCACACGCTGGTGGAGGTGCATAACCCCGCCGAGTTGCCTAATGGCTCGATCATCGCGGAGATGCGAGAGCCGATCTGCCGGGTGGACCTCATGGTCCCCAAGGACAAGATCGGCGACATCATGAAGCTGTGCCTGGACCGGCGCGGGCAGTACAAGAGCCAGTCGTTCGTGAGCGCCACACGCGACCTGCTGCAGTTTGAGATCCCACTGGCTGAGATCATCTACGACTTCTTCGACAAGATGAAGGGGCTGACCAGCGGTTACGGCACGATGGACTACGAAGTGACGGGCTACCGCGCTGACAACCTGGTCAAGATGGACATCCTGGTCAACGGCGACCCGGTTGAGGCCCTTTCGATCATCTGCCACCGCGACAAGGCCGAGCAGCGGGGGCGCGTGCTGCTGGTGAAACTCCGCGAGCAGATCCCGCGGCATCAGTTCGAGATCCCGCTGCAGGCGGCGATCGGCGGGAAAATCATCGCCCGCGAGACCATCAAGGCCTTCCGCAAGGACGTTCTTGCCAAGTGCTACGGCGGCGACGTCTCCCGCAAGCGCAAGCTGCTGGAGAAGCAGAAGGAAGGCAAGAAGCGGATGAAGAACGTGGGCAGCGTGAGCATACCGCAGGAGGCGTTCATGGCGGTGCTGGATACCGGGGATTAAGGGACGAGCGGCGGGATGGGACGCCGTTGGATGGTGACGGGTGCAGGGGCGGGGGCTACAGTTTCGCGTCGGTCGGGTGCCAGAGTGGTCTAATGGGACGGATTGCAAATCCGTTATCCGTGGGTTCGAATCCCACCCCGACCTTTTCGACCTCCGGTTCAAACGAAAACGCCACGGCCCTTTGGCCGTGGCGTTCGTGATTGTGCAAGAAGCGGTTTTTACTTGATCTGGCTCAGGCGGATATTGCGGAAGTGGATCTCCGCGCCTTCGGACTGCAGGCCGATGAAGCCCGGCAGTACGGCGCATTCTGTGGCGGTGTTCAGCGTGTCGCCGTTCACGTTGAGCGTGACGTTGGTTTCGTTCACGATGATCTCGTACTCGTTCCACTCGCCGATGGGGCGCTCGTTGGCGTGGAGGTGCTTGGTGTTCCGGCCGTTGGTGCGGGCCGCGTCGCCCTTCATCTTGTATTCATCGATGCACCAGAAATCACCGGCCGAACCGCTCTGCAGTTGCGCCTCGATGGACTTGGGCCACACCTTGTCGGGCAGTTGGGTCCGCAGCAGCACGCCGCTGTTGCCGGCCTGGCGGGTAACCGGGCTGAATCGCCACTCGAGCTTGAGCACGTAGCTGATGAACCGCTGCTTGGTGCGCAGGTACCCGGTGGGCTTGCCCTTGCACACGATGACGCCGTTGTCGACGCTCCACACGTCGGTCATCTTGCCGTTGTTCTCGAGGTAGTAGTTCCAGCCGTCGAAGTCCTTGCCGTTGAACAGCGTCATCTCGTTGGGCATCGGGGCCTTGAGGTCGCGGATCCGGATATTGCGGAACCAGACTTCATCGCCGTGTTCCTGCAGGGCGATGTGACCCTTGGGCTGCAGGCCGAAGCCTTCGTATTCCTTGAACTTGCTGGCCGCGATCTTGGCCTTCCAGTCAGGGCCGTCCATGCGGCACTCGACGACCTTGACGCCGTTGAGGTAATGCTGGAGCAGGCCGTCCTTGATTCGGATGCGGGCGGTGTTCCATTCGCCCGCGGGCTTCATCGGCTTGTCCGCGGGCGGGCGGTCCATGTCGTAGAGCGCGCCGCAGGCGTGGGCGTCGTCGGGCTTGGCGCCGTAGTTGGCGTCGTCGAGCACCTGGAACTCCGGGCCCGTCTGCCAGGTCGCGTCGTGCTTCTCGGCGACGCGGTAGATGATGCCGCTGTTGGCCTTGGGGGCGCACTTGAACTCGAGCGACAGTTCGAAATCCTCGTACTGAACTTTGGTAATGATGTCACCCCCCCCCTTGCCGACCTTGAGAGCGCCGCCGTCGATGGTCCAGCCTTGCGAGGGAAATGCGGGTTGTTTGTAGCCGCGCCACGCATCGGTGTTCGAGCCGTCGAACAGGTACTTCCAGCCCGCGGTGGTCTCGGCGGGCGTGAGGGGTGGGGAGGTCTGGGCGGACGCTGCGAAGCAGACGAAAGAGGCCGACACTGCGGCCGCGGCGAAGAACCTGGGCATGGAACGCTCCGGCGAAAGGGTGCGTAAAGAACGGAACCATTCGGTCGCCGGATGGTAGTGGCCAACACGGGGCGGGCGAAGGCCAAAAAGCGAATGACCGCCTGTGGAGTGCTCCACGGCGGTCGGATCCTCAATCACGAGTTGTCGGCGATGAGCCTGCGAACTCCGTACTCTTTTCAGCACATGGCCAGGAAACTCAAGAGGCAGAGCAGAAGTACGCGGCGGCGGGGTTCGTTCAGAGCAAGAAGCAGTTGCATGGCGTGCCTTTCTTTGAATGTGCTCCACTTACTTCAACGGGCGTGCCAACCGGCGACGGCGGCATGCGTGGGGGTGTTCTTGGACGTTCCCGCCCGTCGGCTGTGCGGCGCGTTGCTCGCGTGCATCACCGCGTGTTGCGTGATCGCATCGCCGGTGTCCCACGCCCGCGGCTCCAGGATGCTGCGGGAGTGAATCTGGCCCCGCCGACGCCCGCGGAAGCCATGCGTGCATACCGGCAGGTGGACGGTTGGGTGAGGGCGTTCGCGGTTCCGGAGGTTGCGGAGCCGGTTTCCAAGCCCGCCGCGGCGTGCGTGATCCTGCGGGCCAACGGCGCGGTTCTCGGGCGGGGCGTCGCGGTCGATACGACCGGTCAAGCCGTGCCTCGGGCGGTTCGGGCGGCTCTGTCGGAGGCGCGCGAGCGGCTCAATCTCGCGAACGACGCCCTCGCGGATGAGCATGCGCGCGAGTTTGCCAAGAACTTCGCCATCTGCCTGGAACTCTCCGGTGCGTTGATCCCCATCACGCCGTTGACATTTGCGGAGTGCGATCTGGAACTCTCGCAAGGGCTTGACGGTGTTGCGGCGAGCGTTGGGGGAAAGACCGAGGCGTTGTTCCCAGGTTGGATGCTCGCGACAGCGTCGTTCGCGTCTGACGGCTTGGTTTCCTGTGTCGCCGCGGCGTCCGGTGATCCGAATCTGGCCATCAAGGTCAATCCAAAGAGCCAGCCACCGCAACTCGCGGCGGAGCACGGCGTCACTTGCTACCGCTTTCGGGCCACGCACCTCGCGCAACTCGCAGCGGATCAGGAGCCCATCTTCCTGCACCGGGGCGGACGGATTGTTTCGCAGCGCGACATCACACGAGGCACGCTCATTCAGTTCGCGGCGGATCTCAATGCCCGGCTCGCAGGCATCCGCGAAGACGGCAGGACTTTTCAGCCGTTGAACTCACCCTATTTCTCGTGGAAGGCGCAGGTCGCTCCTTCGGCCGACCCGGTTCTCGATGATTCGCTGCGTGTGCTTGGGATGGCGGTGTACGCCCGCGCCGGTGTCCCCACCCCAGCGGGCAAAGCCAAGCCTGGCGTGATGCACGAAGCGGTGGGGGCGTTGTTCGAGCGTGAACTCGTTGTACGCAAGAACTCTCCGCTCAAGGATCGGCCCCTTCACGCCGCGGGGTACGCTGCGGTGGCGTATGCCGAAGCAGTGGCGGCTGATGTTGCGGCGAAGGAACCCCGAGACTTCGACGCGCTGGGTATCGACGTCGCGTTGCAGGGCGCGTTCGATCTGGAAAGCGGATGGTCTCCGCGTGTGGAAGGGCCGGAGCGTGCATTCATTGCCTACGGCCTGGCGTGCTGGTCTGCGATGCCGAACCTCTCAGAGCCGGAACGAGCCAAGTTCCGGGCCTTGGCCGAGTCAGCCGTGCGTGCCGTGTACCGCGACACCAAGCCGAACTTGCTGGTGGGCCAGATGCCTTGGCTGGGCTGGGCCGAGTTGATCGTGAGCAAAGACAAGCCAGAAATCCCCGCCGCGGCGGTGCTCCGCGAGATGCGAGATGTGGTGTGGCGGCACCAACTTTCTGTGGACGATGGCGGCGCGGACGGGCCCGATCTGGTGGGAGGAATAGTCTTTACCGCTTCCGCCAATCCGCTGCCGGCGTGGCAGTCCTCGCGGGCGATCGCGTTCCTTGCGTCCGCGATGGGCGACCGCCGTCTGACCGACCCCGATGAACGCATGCGAGAGACGGTGCGGATGCTCGCGGGCCTGCGGTTTTTGCGGCAACTCGCGGTGGATGACGCCGCGGCGTACGCCGCGATGGACCCGTTGACCGCAACGTGGGGCATCCGCGCCAGCCTGTGGGACCAACGCCAGACACCGGAGGCGACGGCCTTGACGCTAATCGCGGTGTGTGAGTTTCTGAAGGGGCTGGATGAGGCGACGGCGGCTGCGAACGCCGAAAAGTCGGGTGTGAAGTAGCGTGATGCCGAATCAGGCACATCGCCTGATTTCAAGCTGGTGCGGATCGCCCAGAGTTGCTTGCGGACCGGTTGGAACTGGTTCGGGGACCGACCAAGTCGGATTTGTCGGCCCGCTTTCCGCCGGCCACCCGGGTATACTTCTCCCCCTCGCGAAGCCTCTTACCGGCTTAGGAGGGGCGAGGCACTGCCTCGTTTGACAAGTTGATCTGGGCGATTGGCGCAGTTGGCTAGCGCGCATGCATGACACGCATGAGGTCACTGGTTCGAATCCAGTATCGCCCATTCCTGATTCCCCGCGGAAAGCGGCAAAGCGGAATCACTCAACAACTCAACGTTTTTCGGCCTCGGCCCGTTCGGGTTCGGTTGGTTTTTGCGCCTGGTTGTGCTGCCGCGCGTGGCGGGTTTGATGGCGATTGGGCATGTTCACGACGGGCGCTTTGGCTGCGGGGAGCCCAGGTCATCGGCCCGTAGGCGTCGGATCGATGTTGAGGGATTCGCCTGCACTTTCCGCACACCACGGTTCACTTGAGTTGCGGCATTGACGTTCGGTACATGCGGGCCCGAGCACCCGGACGGAGGGGGCGTATTACCGCTGATCCGGGGCGATGCGGAGAATCTCGCCGCCTTCGCGGCACTGTCGAGCGTTGACCTTGGATGCGCCCGCTCATTCCGTGCCGTCCGTTCTCACGCCGGCTCAGCAACCGTTCTCCCAATGTGCGAAAAACACAGACACATCGTCGTTGTCCACCCCGCCGTCGCAGTTCAGGTCCGCCTGCGGAAGGCCGTTTTCCCAATCCGCGAAGAACGCGTCGACATCGGATCCGTCTGCGCCGCCGTCGCAGTTGTAATCGCTTGGGCAGACCGTCAGTTGCGCCGGTTCCCCAAGCACCGAGGCGCACGCGTTCGTCACCACGCAGCGCACCCGCACCCCATCGGAGGCGCTCAGGTTCGGATTGCCCGCGATCGTGATCGTGTCGGTGTTTGTGCCGCTGACCGTGCCGCAGCCGCCCCAGCCCGACGTGGAACCGTCCAGAATACGTTCCCAGTTCCACGGCGAGACTTCACGCTGCCATTCGTACACGACCGGTCCGATGAATGCCTGGGTGAGTGATGCGCTGAAAGTCACCGGCCCGTGCGAACACGTCGTTGCGTCAGATGGATGGGTTGCGAACTCAGGGATTTCGTTCACGACATGGACGTACGCCGGGTTCGACCTCGCCTGTCCACAGTTGCCGGAGATTTCGCAGAGGTAGAACGCTTCTGCCGCGGGCTGCGGCGTGCCGAACGTGATCGTCGGCGTGTCGGTGCCGGAGAGCGTGAATCCGCCCGGTTGGGGGCCGTCATACAGCGGGATCCACAACCAAACCTGACCGCTAAAGACCCAACGATGCCAACGGAAGCCCACCGTGTCGGAGCCGTGAACGTCCATTCCCACAGACAGGGAGCCCGAGGTGCTCTGGCAGAATGTCGATTCCACCGGCTGAGTCACGACTCGCGGCCGGTACTTCACCTGCAGATACTGCGGGTTGTTCTCCACGGAACCGCAGGCGTTCGATGCCCGCACGTGATACAGCCCGGAGTCCTCGAACCGCGCTGCCGCGACCGTCAACACGCTCGATCCCGACCCGATGATCGTCGAGCCCCACGCGGTGCTGCCGTCGTGGACCGGCAGCCCGTTGCGGTACCACTGGTACGTGATCGTCCCCGAGTTCGCTCCGCCCGCCGGCATATAGAAGTTGATGGTCCCACCCTCGCACAGCCCCAAACTTGCCGGTAACGCCAAGAACTGCGGCGGATCGAAGCACGGGACCCCTCGCGCTACGTAGCCCTCATCGTGCCCCTCGATCGAGCCGCTCCCGACGATGGAAGATCCGTCGAGGCTGATCGCCGCGACCTTGCGAAGATCGGTCCACGGCGCGGTATTGAACCCCACCTGCGTCAGCCACGGCTTGAGCGGCCGCATGCCGGATAGTTCCGTCCAGACAAAGGACTGGCCGTCGGACGTCTCGCCGACTACCACCTGTCCATCGGCCGAGGTGGCGGTGGCGTACGTCTCCTGATTCACACTCATCGCTCCCAGATCGGTCAGCACATACCCGCCTTGCGGCAGCGTCACGTGCCTCCATGCGTGCCTCCGGTTGCTCGTTGTCTGAGAGGTCCCCACGGTGATCATCCCGTCCGCACTCACGCCTGCGGCCCAGTAGTTGAGTCCGCCGCCGGGCAGATATGGGAGCAGGACCATGCCGCCCTCACTGGTCCAACGGAATCCGCGGCTCATCACAAGCGATTGGACCGAACCCACGGCGACTGTTCCGTTGGCGCTGACGCCGGTCACGGTGCCGTACTGCATATTCGCCGGCACACCCAGATTCTGGAACCCCGTCTCCGCACGCCACAGCATCGGCCGCGCCAAGCCCCCGGCAAACTCCGCCCGACCGAAGATTGTCGTCCCGTCGTTGCTGATCCCGTTGTTGAACTGATATCCCCCGCCCGGCGGCAGGCCCAAATCTACAAACCCGTTCGCGAACGTGAAGCGGCACCCACGCGGGTACTCCGCATAGGCCCGCGGGCCGGAGTTCGCGGCCACGATCGTTCCATCGCCGCTGATCCCGCTGCCCTGCGAATACAAGTCCGTCGGCGTCTGCAAACCGAGCGTTTGCATGCCCCCAGAGACCGTCCAGCGGAACGCGCGGCTCCCTGCCCAATCCGCCTCGAATGCCCCCTTCATGCTGCCCGCCACCGCCGACCCGTCCGAACTCACGCCGTTCGCGTACGAGTGCGTTGCGCCGGGCATCCGCCCAGTGCGGTGCAGCAACTGCCCCGATGCCGTTGCGGCCATCGTGATACACAGGATGCCCACACAGCGCAGTTGTATCGATATTGACACGTTAAACTCCGTTCGTTGAGTGCATGCCGCGTCCGTAGAAATGATGTCAACCCTTGGGACCGGCACCGCAGCCCTTCGGAGCGTACCCCTTGAACTTTCAGTTGAACGCACGAGGTCATCAGATTTCGATGTACGCGAGCGGCGATGGGGTTCCGTTTGGTCTGCTACTGCTCCGCTTCGTTCGACCGTCGGGGTGCATCGGACCCCTTCATGGAGCAGATTGTCAGGGAACTCCGATCCAGGAACGGTCATCGGTGGAACAAGCGGCGCTCGAGGTCGGGCGACTTCAGCACGAGAGAGGTCTGAAAGCAAAGGTGGAAAAGAACGGCGTGGTGCATGGTGCCGCGGCTCCGCTGGATGGTCTTCGGCTGAGAGAGGTATGGCCCTGCGACTGATGTTCAGAGGTGAGCGACGCTCGTAGTTAACCGTCATTGCGGCATCCTTCAGCGCCTTCCTGCTCATTGCCTGTATCCGGCCGTCTCGAAGCCCTTTGCTGGTAGAAGCACAAAGGAACTCTCGTGCCGTGCACGCTTCATTGCTTGACGGGCGAGCCGGAATCTGGAGAAGCACGTCTGTGCATCTACTACGGTGCCGGTAACCTGCTAAGGCTACCGATTCGCCTGACGGCCGCTTGCTAGACTCATTCCGTGGCGGATGTCACGGTCATCCTGGGAGCAATTGAACGCGGCGATCAGCAGGCTGCTCGCGACCTGTTGCCGATCGTGTACGAGGAGCTTCGTACGCTCGCGGTGGCGAGGCTCGCGGCGGAGCGGCCGGGGCAGACGTTGTCCGCGACGGCGCTGGTACACGAAGCGTTTGTTCGGATGACGGGTGGTCAGGTCGAATCGGTGGGGTGGAATGGGAGGGGGCATTTTTTCGCGGCCGCGGCGGAGTCGATGCGGCGGATTCTTGTCGATCGTGCCAGGCAGAAAAAGCGGGTGAAGCACGGCGGCGGCCATCGGCGGTTGACGCTGGACGGGTTGGATGTAGCGGCGGAGGAGATGCCGTCGGAACTTCTGGACCTGCACGAGGCTCTGACGCGGCTCGCGCTGGAGGATCCGACCAAAGCCAAACTTGTGCAGTTGCGGTTTTTCGGCGGGTTGACCATGGCGCAGGCGGCGCAAGCGCTGGGAATTTCGCTCGCGACGGCGGAACGTTATTGGGTGTACGCGCGGGCGTGGCTGCACGACTCGATCACGAACGCTGGCGGGGAATAGGCTGAGAACGTTCGGGTCTGACCGTGGCGGCACCATTTTCGCGCGTCTTTTTTTTGTCCGCCGTGAGGGGTTTGGCGAGTCAACGGCGCATTGACTGCGGGGCCTCGCGTCACCGTCTGTCGCGACCGTCCGGCCCTTTGTGCCATTTGCCATTTGCTCGCCAGGGGACTCACCATGAACACTCGCCTCTCCGTTCGGCTCGCACTCGCCGCGGCTCTCGTCTTGGCGGCCGGTACTGCCCTCGCCTTCCCGGGGCCGGTCTCCTCGGCGTTTACCTACCAGGGCAAGCTGAAGCAGGGCGCTTCGGTGGTGGATGACTTTGCGGACTTGCAGTTTTCGCTGTTCGATGCCGCGACAGGCGGCGCTCAGGTGGGGGCGACTCTGACGGCATTGAACGTGGACGTTCAGTCCGGCATTTTCAGCGTGAGTCTGGACTTCGGCAGTGCCGCCTTCAACGGTGACGCCCGCTGGCTGCAGATCGCGGTGCGGGTGCCCGCTGGTTCGGGGGCGTACGTGCCGATGGGGCAGCGTCAGCCGATGACGGCGGCGCCGTACGCGGCGTACTCGATCGGGCCGTGGACCAAGAGCGGGACTTCACTCAGCTACTCGGGCGGCAATGTCGGCGTGGGAGTCTCGGCGCCGTCGCAGAAGCTGTCCGTCGCGGGAGGCGTTCATGCGGCGGGTGGGGCGACCACTCACGGTCAGGGCCTGCACATCGAATGGAACAAGAGCGGGTTTGAAGGCGAGTCGTGGCTCCTGAATCAGAAAGGGCTGGGGAACGGCGGCATCCGGTTCGGCGAAGTGGATGCGGCGAACGTCGTGACCGAACGCATGCGGATCGACAGCGTCGGCAATGTGAGCATCGGCGCTTCATCTTCGGGGCACCGTCTGAATGTGTCCTCCGCCGATCAGTACGCGGCGGCATTCCGTTCGGCGGACGGGATCGGCACGCGCCTTCAACTCATTAGTTCCGCAACGGGTGGCCGGACATACGAACTTATCTCGACCGCCAATAGCAATGCCAATGGGGGGGGGAAGTGCCTGTTGGTCGATTCGGCGGTCGGACCTCGCGTGGCGGTGGACAGCAGCGGACAGGTGGGCATCGGGACAGTATCGCCCGTGGACAAACTCACGGTCTCCGGGACGAGCACCGGCATTTCCGTTGTCGATGGGGCGACTCGGTTGAGGCTGGGCGCCAACAGCGGCGCTACCTCGATCGAGAGTTCCGGAGCCAAGCCGATCTTCTTCAACGTGGCTGGTTCGCAGCGGATGGCGATTCAGTCGGATGGGCGTGTGGGCGTTGGGTATCCCGCCGAGACAGCTCCCTGCAAGCTCTCGGTTCTGGAAGATCTTGCGTTCAACCCCGCCGTGTACGGTGAGAATAACGCCTCGAACGCCTTCGGCGTGATGGGGCAGAGTTCAAACGCGACCGGCGCCGGAGTCTACGCGAAGAACACCGGAACCAGCGGGGATTCGATCGGTCTGCGCGCCGAGTCCAATAGCCCCAACGGCCGGGCTGTGTATGGGGTCGTGAACACTCAGGCACAGGGCGCGTCGAGTTGCGCTGTGTTCGGACTGAATTATGCGATTGGCGGTACCGGAGTGTGGGGCTATGCCCAAGGGTCAAGCGGTTCGGGCATCGGTGTGCGTGGTACGAGCGGAAGCCCCCAGGGGTGGGCGGGGTACTTCGAGGGTCGAGGGGTCTTCACGGGCGCGCTGGGCGTGGGCCGTTTACCCGCCGCCAACTCGCTCGAAGTTGAGGGGAATGCCAGCAAGACGACGGCGACCGCGTGGCTGGCAAACTCGGACTCTCGGATCAAGACCAATGTCCGGACGATCAACGGCGCGCTCGACGCTCTTGACAGGGTCCGGCTGGTGAACTTCGAGTACACGGACTGGTACAAATCGCAGCACCCGACGATCGAGAACCGTGTGTACTGCAATGTCATCGCGCAGGAGTTCGCAAAGGTCTTCCCGGACTTCGTGAAGCCCAGCGGCGAAAGCCTGCCTGGTGGAGAGGCGATCCTGCAGGTTGATACCTATCCGCTCACGATCTACTCCGCCGCGGCGGTGAAGGAACTGCACGGGATCGCCGACCGGCAGTCCGATGCGATCGCGAATCTGCAGCAGGAAAATCGCCGGCTGCAGGATCAGTTGAAGCGGCTGTCGGAGCGGTTGGCCCGTCTTGAATCCGGCAAGTAGAAGTAGCTCGCGGTCGGTGGGGTGTGGCCGAAGTTGCTACGCTGAGTGATCGGGCCGCGTCGACGGATGGCGCGGCCCGATCGCGTGTGCGGATTCCGCGGGTCGACTCATGCATCCAAGCCACCACAGCGCCGAGACGATTTTCAACGCCGCGAGATCGATCTCGGACATTCAGGAGCGCGACGGGTATCTGGCCCGGGCGTGCGGGGGCGACGAGCGTCTTCAGCAGCGGGTGCGGGGATTGCTCGACGCGCTGGAGCGTGCGGGGGATTTTCTCGGAGAGCCGAAATCGGCCTCGCCCGGCGTGGGCGACGGCTCGGCAACGGCGGACGCGGTCGGCGGCGTCGCGGCACGGGGCGACGACGTGGGGTCGGTCATCGGCCCGTATAAGCTGCTGCAGGTGATCGGGGAGGGCGGCTTCGGCACTGTGTTCATGGCGGAGCAGACGTTCCCCGTCCGCCGCCGCGTCGCGTTCAAGATTGTGAAACTGGGCATGGACACGCGGCAGGTCGTCGCGCGCTTCGAGCAGGAGCGGCAGGCCTTGGCGATGATGAGCCATCCCAACATCGCCAGGGTCTTCGACGCCGGCGCCACGGTCTTGGGACGCCCTTATTTCGTGATGGAACTGTGCACGGGCGATCCGATCACGGAGTATTGCGACCACAAGAGCCTCACGGTGGAGGAGCGTCTGAAGCTCTTCGTGCAGGTGTGTCAGGCCGTGCAGCACGCCCATCAGAAAGGGGTGATCCACCGGGACATCAAGCCCTCGAACATCCTGGTCTCGACTCAGGACGGGGTGCCTCATGTCAAGGTGATCGACTTCGGCATCGCCAAGGCGACCTCCTCGCGCCTCACGGAAAAGACGCTTTTCACGGAGCACAAGCAGTTCATCGGAACTCCGCAGTACATGAGCCCAGAGCAGGCCGAAGGTTCCCTTGACATCGACACGCGGACGGATGTCTATTCCCTGGGCGTGCTGCTCTACGAACTGCTCACCGGCGTCACGCCGTTTGATCCGCGCCAACTCCGCGCCGAGGCGTACGAGCAGATGCAGAGGATCATCCGCGAGGTGGATCCGCCGCCCCCCAGCACGCGCGTGTCGAGGCGAGGAGCCGACGGCGCCGCGGTGGCCGCGAGCCGCCGCGTCGAGGCCGGCAGGCTGTGCACGCTCATCCGCGGCGAACTGGACTGGATCGTCATGAAGGCGCTGGAGAAGAACCGCCAACGTCGTTACGAGACCGCCAACGGGCTCGCGATGGACGTGGAACGATTCCTCGCGAAAGAACAGGTGCTGGCCGCGCCGGCCAGCGTTCTCTACCGCGTCAAATCGATTTTGCGGCGTCACAGGGCCGCGGTGGTCACTGCGTCGGTGGTGATGATCGCCTTGCTCGTGGGCCTGGGGCTGTCGATCGCGGGATTCGTTCAGGCCAGGCGTGCCTCGGATCGGGCCGAGTCCGCACAACTCGCCGAGGCGACGGCTCGCGGCATCGCCGAGGAGCAGCGAACCCGGGCGGATCTTCAGTCCGAGCGGCTCAGGCAGGAGTTGTACATTGCGCAGATCTCCCGTGTCCAGAACATCATCGAGAATGGGGGCGCCGAACCTGTCAAGCCGATCCTGGAATCCTGCGACCCGGGGCTGCGCGGTTGGGAATGGGACCGATTGAGTCTGCTCGCTGACCGCAGCGATCACACCCTTCGCGCCCACCGTACGACGAACTACTACTTCGCGGGCTCCGTGGAATACTCGCCCGACGGCCGGCGGTTCCTGACGTTCGGCGACCGATCCGTGCTGCGTGTTTGGGACGCGGACTCGTTCCAGATGCTGTTGGAGATACAGGCCCCCGACAACACCGAGGTGATGTCCGCGGCGTGGAGTTCCGACGGCGGAGCGATCGTGGTGGGGGCGCATCCGCGGGCGGTGTGTGTTTACGACTCAACGAGCGGCAAGGAGATTCACCTCTTCACGCCCGGCGCGGGCGCGGAGATGGTGCGATCGGTCGCCTTGAACCCAGTCGGCACATTGCTGGCGTACGGCACGTGGTTCGGGCCAACGACCGTTGTTGACCTTCGCTCCGGCAAGACGGTTCAGGAGCTCGACGGCACGCTCGGCCGTGCCGAGACGCTGCGTTTCAGTGCTGACGGCTCCCGGCTGGTGATCGGATCGCTGGGCAACGACGTCTCCGTCATCGACACGTCCGCATGGAAGCCGCTGTTTACGCAGCGGGGCGCCGGTTTCGTCGTGCTGGACGGGGCGATGAGCCACGATCAACGGAAGGTGGCGACGGTGGGCGAGGATGCCCGACTATGGATGCGTGACGCCACGAACGGCCGGCTCGTGTACGCCGTAAGTTCCGGCAAAGCCGGGGCCTCGTGCGTCGCGTTCGATCCCGAAGACAACTATGTCGCCGTGGGTGGGGCCGAGGGTGTGGTCTTTCTCGACGCGACCAACGGCGAACGGCTCGGGGCACTGACCGGTCACGACAACAGGGTCATAGGTCTCTCCTTTCACCCGCGGGGGCGATACCTGCTGTCGATGGACGTTGCGGGCGTCGTCAAGCGTTGGCACCTGGGAGCAAGGCAATCGGTAAGCACCTACGCGGGCACCATGGACTTCGTCGACGTGGTGTTCTCCCGCGACAGCGCCGTGGTGTACCTGGGTACTTACGACGATGGTCTTAAAGCGATCGACGCCAGGACACTCGAGGTCCTGAACCCGGGGACGATGCCGATCGTGGCGGTGTCAGGCGTCGCAGTCAGCGCCGACGGTGCCTGGATCGCCGCGACGGGGTCTGATGCCAAATGGGGGATTCCGGGAGCAGCGATCGCGGTGCTGTGCGACCGCACGGGCCGGG
>JBGAMO010000284.1:0-2360 GCA_044222845.1 Phycisphaerales bacterium | reverse complement strand
CGATGGGCCGCCGGTGGGGGAGTTAGAGCGCCGGTTGGGGCGGAGCAAGGCTGCGGCGGATCTGGTCCGCGATGGCGTGCGCGTTGTAGGTCATCGCGGCGGGGATGTGGAGGATGGGGAGGCCGGCCGCGGCGCAGGCGTCGTCGATGAAGCCGTCGCGCTCGCGGCGGTCGGAACGCTGATGGGAGCGGTCGTCAAGTTCGATGACGAGCAGGGGGCGGGTTGAATCGGGGTCGCAGAGGACGAAATCGAGTTGCTTGCGGGTGATGCGGTTGAAGGCGGTTTGCCAGACCGATCGCTGGTCGGACCTTGAGGCGGTGATGTCCAGCACCTCGGCGAGGCGGACACTGGCGAAAACCCACGGCGGGGTGGTGTTGCCGGTGTGCTGAGCGTGCCAGGCCAGTTTGACGGCGACGCGGAGGATGGGGAAGAACTCGCGCTCGCCGGGTGAGAGGATGCTGGGGCGGGCGCGGTAGGGGAGCAACTCGCCGCGGCGGCCACGGGCGGTGGGCTTGATGAGGCCGAGCTTCCAGGCGATGAGCCAGGCGAGGCCGAGGAAGATCAAGAACCCGAAGGCCAACAAGAGCAAGGCGCTGAAGAGGTCCACCATGTGTCGAGGGTACCGGAAGCACAAGAGCCGGGGTACTCTCTGACGAAATGACTCCGGAAAGCCACGCAGAGCCGCTTGTCTGCAGTTGCTGCGGCAAGCCCCTGGATGAAGTCCCCACGGATGCCGCGGTCGAAGCGCCGTGGCGGGTGTTGGACGTGACTGAGGCGGAGTTCGACCGGCGGGTTCGATTGACCAGCGATACTTGCGTGATCGATGACAAGATCTTCCTGATGCGCGGCGTGCTCGAACTGCCCATTTTCGGCACGGACAAGTCCTTCGCATGGGGTGTGTGGTGCTCGTTGTCGCGAGAGTCGTTCGATCACTTCATGAAACGCTGGAACGATCCCGACTGGGGAGACGATCCGCCCAGGTTCGGCTGGCTCATGTCGCACCTACCGGGATATGAACAATCCACATGGCTGCTCAAGACGCGAGTGCACCCGCGCGGCGGCCACTTGCGGCCATGGATCGAGGTGGAGCCGAGAAGTCACCAGATCGCGGATGAGCAGCGGGAGGGCATTTCCGTGCGGCGGTGGCACGGAAACGATCAGGATCGTGATCGATGGCGAGACAAGGCCATCGAACAGGGAGGCAGTGAGCGATGCAAAGCTCAAAGAACAGGCCCGCGTTGGGCGCGCCCTCTGCGCGGAACTCATCGCGCGCGGGAGTGCCCATCGCGCCGTGGTCGTTTCGGTCGGCGTGAACGAAGACCCCGACGTGATTGCGGAGATCAACGGTACGTGGGTGGCGGTGGAGTTGACGGCGTACCGGCAGAACGACGCTCTCAAGGAGGTCGAAGCTGCTGATCATGGGTTGTGTGAATCGCTGCGTGCGGAACTCAACGCTCAGCCAGCAACCAGGGGTGTGATGCTGTTCGCTCATTTTCGGAAGGACGGGGCGAGACGCGGTGGTACTCGTCCGGCGGTGCCAACGTCGCCCACGCATGCCGATGTGGCTCGAGAGATCGCTCAAGCGGTACTTCGGCTAAAGCGATTGCCGATCTGGGATGGATCTGCGGAGGTGGAAGTGTCCTTCGAGTCTGCTGAGACGGCCGCGTCCATGAACAGCATGCCGGTGTCTGGCCGTGGACGGCGGTACTGGTGCTTCGACGCGTCGGAGTTTCCGAAGGTCGCCGAGATCGGTGTCACCGTCAGCGTTGCTCCATCACGGCCCGACGCGGCGGTGGCCGTCAACAGCGAGTTGAACTGGCGGAATGCCGACGGCCAGCCGCAGGTTGTGACCGATCTAGTCCGCAAGAAGCTGGCCAAGCTCTCGCGGTATCGAGCGCAGACGCCAGGCTGTCCGTGCTGGCTGGTGATTTACTCCGAGGGATTCCCGCCATCGGCGTGGGTCGCGGCGGAGGATGTGCCGGTCATGTGTGACGTCGCACGCGAGGAACTGCAGCGCAGTGAGCAACGGTTTGATGCTGCGTGGTGGCTCGATTTGGGTATGGGAGTCGGCGGACGCAGGTTGTATCTCATCGATGGGTCGGCCGTGGTTGGATCCGGGGTGTGAGACCGGTGAGGGCTGTCTGCGGATGCAGATGGGACGGCGCGGAATCAGCAGCGGCGCACCGCGGTGTCGCGAGTGTCTGATGCGGTTTCGCCGCGGCGAGGCCGGGGCGACGGAGACGTCCGAGTCGCAGATTTGAAAGTTGAGAAGCAAGGCCGCGGTGCCGTGCGGTTGGTTAGTCGGTAGCGCGAAGAGCGGGGACGGGGGGCGGCTGACCTCCGCCCCGCTGGGGCGGGTG
>JBGAMO010000118.1:0-14816 GCA_044222845.1 Phycisphaerales bacterium | reverse complement strand
CAGCACCCCTCGACCCACTTCACGTAGAACATCTCGGTGTCGGACCCGTCGACGCCGCCGTCGAGATTGACGTCGGCGGCCGCGTTGCCGGTTTCCCACGAAGAGAAGTAGGAAACGACATCGTCGCCGTCGGTGCCGCCGTCGCAGTTAAAGTCGCCGTAGCAGACGCTCAGCGTTGCGGGCGGGGTGGTGAAGGAACCGCAAGCGGTGGAGACGACGCACTGGTATTGGCCCGCGTCCTTCAGCGTGGCGCCGCTGATGGAGAGCGTGGGAGAGGCGGCGCCCGTGACGCCCGGGCCTGCGCACCCATCGTTCGTGCCGTTCACGACATCGGTGAAGACGCCGGGGAGGGTTTCCTTCTGCCACCGGAAAGAGACCGGGCCGGCGCTGCCGTTGGTGGCGGCGGCCACGGTGAACTGCGCCGTGCCGCACCGGCAGATGGACTGCTCGCGGGGGAGTTGGGAGGGCTGGGGCGGCACGCAGGGGACGGGCAGGCCGTCGATCTCGACGGATGTCACGGTGGCGGGGCGGAACAGCCCGAGTTGCACCGAGCCGAGCGCGGGGGCGGGGCGGGCGGTGGAGGTGAACCAGTAGTTGTACATCGTGCCCCAGCGCAGGGCGCTGGTGTTCTGATTCTGGGTGTAGGTTTGCGGCGTGGCCCACCGGGCTGCACCGTCGGGGCGGCGCGCGTAGACCCAGGGGTCGTTGGCGTAGGGCTCGCCGGAGTGGTAACGGGGGGCGCTGAAGCCCGGGTCGGTCACGGTGGCGGCGGGGTCCATCGCGACGGTGAGCGATGCGCCGCTGCGGTGGGAGTTGAGGTTGAAGATGGCGTAGTCGTAGAGCCAGCGGCCGTTGCCCAGGTCGCGGACCTTGCCGGCGCCGAGGTAGCGGCCCTCGTCGGCGACGTCGGCGATGACCACCTTGACATCGGGGTCCGGAAGGTTGGCGCCGCGGCCGTGGTCCGCCCAGGCATAAATGGCGGGGCGGCCGACACGGGCGGTATCGGTCACGGTCCACGCGTAGGTAGGGGCCGCGCCGGTGTTGGCGACCGTCATGCGGCGGTAGGTGCAGTTGTTGAGCTGCTCCGGGGGTTCTTCTTCCAGGCAGACGTACTCACCCTCGGCGAAGTAGAGGGCACCGGTGCGGCTGGAGTCCATGTCGGACTGCTGGATCTGCACGTGACGCCAGATGGCGTCGCCGGTGCCGGAGGGGATGGTGGTGAAGGTGGAGTCGTACGGATTGATGCCCGAGCGCGGGCCCAGGCGCGACTGACCGCCGTTGAAGCCCGCGCCGTAGATGTCCTGGCAGCCGGGCCGGAGCCCGAAGCCGGTAGATTGGCAGGTGCCGCAGCCCGAGCCGTTGGCGACGCAGCAGCCGTGCTTGCAGAATCCCAGGCCGATCTGGACGAGACGGCCGTTCTGCAGTCGATAGGCGTTCATCGCGAGGGCGGGTGTGCCGCCGTTGATCCACGAGAGCGAGGAGTTGCCGATGTTGCAGGTATAGCTGCCCCAGGCGTACCCGTGTACAGCGCCCACGGGCTCGTAGTGGGTTGAATCCTGCAGATTGCTGTGGATGATGTCCGGGCCGGCGCCCAGCACGATCGGCAAGCAGGCGGCGAGAGCGGCCACGGCACAACGCTTCGAACCGGACTGAGCGGTCGGCATGCGATGAATTCCTTCGTGCAACCAGAACGGTGGGCGAATGCCCTGCAGAGACGCGACGCGATGAGACACCCCATCGCAGTGTACCGACGCGGGCCGTGCGGGGCAAGAGTATTTTGCGGCGAAGTTGCGGCGAAGTTGCGGAGAAGGAGCGGCGCCGGGGGTTTACCGAGCGTCGAGCATTTCGGCGAGCAACCGCACGCCCCAGGCGGTGGGGCCTTCGATGAACGGGCCGGTGTTCTTCTCGACGGCGTGGACACCGGCGATGTCGAGATGGCACCAGGGGACGTTCTCGTCGACGAAGTAGGAGAGAAAGGCGGCGCCCTGGATCGGGTGCGCCTTGCGGTTGGGGTTGCTGTTCACGATGTCGGCCACCGGGCTCTTCATCATCTCGCGGTATTCATCGTGCATCGGCAGACGCCAGACGCGCTCGCCGCTGGCGGCGGATGCGGTTTCGATGCGCTTGCGGAGCGCATCGTTCTCGCAGAACATGCCGCAGAAGGTGCTGCCCAGCGCGACGACGACGCCGCCGGTGAGGGTGGCGAGGTCGATGATCTCGGAGGGGTTCTCCTTCTCGCAGGCCCAGCAGAGGGCGTCGGCCAGGACCAGGCGGCCTTCGGCGTCGGTGTTGGTCACCTCGACGGTGACGTTGTTGCGGTACCGCAGCACATCGTCGGGGCGGTAGGCCTCGTCGGAGATGGAGTTTTCAGCGGCGGCTAGGAGGGCGACGACGCGGACGCGGGGCTTGATGACGGTGGCGATGGCGTGCATGGCGCCCAGCACGGCGCAGCCGCCGTCCTTGTCGCGCTTCATGCCGACCATGGAGTTGTTGATCTTGAGGGAGAGGCCGCCGGTGTCGTAGGTCATCGTCTTGCCGATGAGGACGACGGGCTTGCTGCTCTTGCCGGCCCCGGATCGGCCGGGGTTGTATTCGAGGCGGATCATGCAGGGCTTGTTCTCGCTGGCCTTGCCGACGTTGATGAGGCCGGTGAACTTCTCGCGTTCGAGGTCCTTGCCCTGGAAGATGCTGTAGGAGAGGCCGACTTTCTTGGCCATTTTCTTGGCCTGCTCGGCCATCCACGCGGGTGTGGCGACGTTGGGGGGAGACTGGCTGAGGGTGCGGGCGAAGTTGGCGGAGGAGGCGAGGGCGAGGCCGCGGGCGAGTCCGGCGGCGAAGTCGGCGTTGGGGGCGTGGACGTCGAGTTTGGTGCGCTTGGGGGCGGGGGAGGCCTTGCCGCGGAACTCGTCGCAGACCCAGCCCAGGAGGCCGAGGGCCTCGCCGCAGGCGCTGCCGGCGGTGGTGAGGTCCAGGCGAGCGGAGCGGCAGGGGCCGTCGAGTTCGATGGTGGCGCTGGGGGTTCGGGTGGCGGCGAGGCGGCGGCCAGCGGCGGCGGCGGCGTTACGCATGGCGACGGCGTCGAACTTGTCCCTGGAGCCCAGGCCGACCAGCAGGACGCGGAGGCCCTTGTTGCCGAAGGCTTCGACGACGCTGGCGGCGTCGCCGGTGGCTTCGGGGCGCTTGAGGGCGTCGTTGACGGACTGGGTGAGGCCCAGGTCGGCGACGCGGGACTTGGTGGCGGTATCGAGGGGCGCGGCTTCGCCCTTTTCGCCGAAGTAACCGAAGACGACAGCTGCGGACGACGCACGGCCGGAAGTGTTGATAGAGGTAAACATGGGTCGTGAGCGTAGCAGGGAGGATCGGGGGTTGTCCGGGCGGTCGAGGGAGGACGGGGAAGCAGAAACGCTGGGGGGCGGAAGCCGAACAAGGGGCGTCGGCCGGGGTGTGCCGCGGCGTGCGGCAATCGACGTTCGTGCCGCAATACTCCGGGGCTCGCCGCCGTACTGTCACACCTTTCCTATGGACGCTCTCACACAATGCTTCCGTCGCGGCCGCGTGCCGCTGGTGGTTTCTCTCGCGGCGATCGCCGGATGCCACTCCTCGTACAACCCGTTTTCATCGGCGGAGGATGACTACGCGAAGAAGGTGGCGCTGGAGCGGTTGCGGGAGGTCCGGAACGCGGACCTTGCGCCGTACCGCAAACCGCCGGAGCAGTCGAGCACGGACGCGTACGCGAACGCGAAGCAGCGGTTCGAGGGGCTGGAGAAGAAGACGCTGGCGCTGGAGGAGTGCCGGGCCTCGGCGCTGGTGAGGAATCTGAATCTGAAGGTGGCGTTCGTGGACCCGGCGATCGCGCAGGAGCGGGTGAACGAGGAGGATGCGCGGTGGGAGTCGACGTTCACGACGCGGGCGGGGTGGCAGAACTTTGACAACGCGACGGCGTCGTCGCTGGAGTCGGCGCAGTCGGAGATCCGCTCGGTGGAGCCGGGGGTGACGATCCCGATGCGCACGGGCGGCAACGTGACGGTGTCGCTGCCGGTGGCGAAGCGCGAGACGAACAACCAGTTCAGCACGCTGAACCCGGCGTACACGAGCGACCTGCAGTTCTCGATCTCGCACGATCTGCTGCGCAACGCGGGGCGGCGGGTGAACACCACGGCCCTGCGGATCGCGGGGTACAACGAGCAGGCGACGGAGACGGGCACGAAGCTGGAGGTGATCCGGCAGTTGGCGGCGGTGGACCGGGCGTACTGGCGGCTGTACCAGGCGCGGGCGGAGCTGGGCGTGCGGCAGCAGCAGTACGAGCTGGCGGTCGCGCAGTTGGAGCGGGCGCGGCGGCGGGTGAACGCGGGTGCGCTGGCGGACATCGAGGTGACGCGGGCGGAGTCGGGGATCGCGGACCGGTTGGAGGCGATCATCACGGTGCAGAACGTGCTGCGGCTGCAGCAGCGCGAGCTCAAGCGGATCATCAACATGGAAGGCCTGGACGTTGATTCGCCGACGATGATCGAGACGAACACGCCGCCGGACCCGGTGGAGTACATCTTCGACACGCCCAAGGTGTGCCAGTTCGCGCTGGCGAACCGGATGGAGATGCTGGAGCTTGAGCTGCGGCTCGCGGGCGACGCGGCGCAGATCAACTTTGCGCGGAACCAGACTCTGCCGCTGTTCACGCTGGATTACACGTACCGGGTGAACGGGCTGGGCGGGTCGATGCAGGACAGCTTCCACACGCTGCAGCGGAACAACTTCGCGGACTGGGAAGTGGGGCTCAACTTCCAGATCCCCATCGGCAACGAGGCGGCGCGGAGCCGGCTGCGCGAGGCGATTCTGCAGCGGATGCAGCGGCTCTCGACGCGCGAGGCGCGGGAGCAGGCCATCCGGCAGGAGGTGCTCAACGCGATCGACACGATCGACGGCACGTGGCAGCGGCTGCTGGCGGCGCGGCAGTCGGTGATTCTCAACACCCGGACGCTGCAGGCCGAGCAGCGGCAGTTTGACGTGGGGCTGAGGACAAGCACGGATGTGCTGGACGCGGCGGCGAAGCTGGCGGACGCCCAGTCGAATGAGATCCGGGCGTTGGCGGACCATCAGATTGCCCAGGTTGACCTGGCGTTCTCGACCGGAACGCTGCTGGGGGCGGATCGGGTTGGTTGGGAACCGGTAGGGTCGCCGAGCACGAGCGGGCCGGATCCGGAAGAGAAGGTTGATACATCGGTGCCGTCGATGAAGCCCCAGTAAGGGGGGCGGGAGCGCATTGGGGTGTTTTGCCCCGACCGAGCGCGGAAAAAGCCGCAACGTTCACGTCTGGGAATGCGTATAGTACCGGGATGGGGGGTTCCCCCCGTTCAACCGGTGCATTTCTAGCGCCGATCAAGATTGTGAACCGAATCAAGTGAGTTGCGCTTGTCGAGAGTTTCAGTTGTTCGTTGATCGCACCGCTGTTGTCCGCCCGAACGGGGTAGAATTGGTGCTTGGATCGAGAGCCGCGGCCTGTTCTGGGCTCAGCGGCGGAAGACCAGTTACAATCACTTGGCGGGCGCCGGGTGAATGCGTTGGGTAGGGAGTGCCGTGATCGTCGTCCGGGCGCTGCGCTCCGGACGGTTTGTTTCAATCGGAGTGAGCCCTTATGAATCTTCGCCGAAAAGCCTTCACCCTCATCGAACTTCTGGTCGTCATCGCGATCATCGCGCTGCTCATCAGCGTGCTGCTGCCGGCGTTGGGCAAGGGCCGCAAGGCCGCGCGTCAGGTGATCTCGCTGAGCAACGTCCGCCAGATCGCGGCGGCGGGCGCGACGTACCAGACGGATCAGAAGGGCTTCCTGCCGCTGATCCCTTCGCTTGATGGCGCGATGCGTCCGACGGGCGCGTGGTGCACGTGGAGCTCGTGGGGCCGCAGCGCGAGCGTGTACTGGTACGGCGGTCCGTTCGACCCGCGGGCGGACAACCGCCCCTTGAACGTGTACCTGTACCCCAACCTCGTGAACGCTCCGACGGGCGCGGTGCTGGCGTTCAACGACAACAGCCGCACGGACGCGAACATGCCGCTGTTCAAGGACCCCAGCGACATCGTGGGTCACCAGCGCAACTGGCCCGGCCCGAACACTCTGGACACGGCGACGGGCACGATTCCCAGTTGCTACGCCGACGTGGGCACGACCTACCAGTGGCAGGCGCTGTGGTTTGACCAGATCCGGTACAGCCCTGAATACGGCAACATCCGCAACGACTACGTCAAGATCTTCGAGGTGGGCGCGCGCCGCTTCAAGGTGGCGGACGCGTTCAACCCCAGCCGCCTGGTGTGGCTGAACGATGAATGGGCGGACATCATCATCAACAACGAGAACCCGAACTACGCGGTGAAGAACGGGTACGACGAGATCAACAAGAGCGTGATGGGCTTCATGGACGCCCACGCTTCGTATCTCAAGGCGATTCCCGGCGGCACGCGGACGCCGCCGGCCGACGGCCGCTGGGACCGCATCCCGGCGTACAACAACGAGTTCTACACGGTCTGCTTCCCGTACCTGCGTTAACGCGTGATGCTTAAGAGAGTTTGAAGCCGGCGGGGTTCGTGCCCCGCCGGTTTTGTTTTGGCGGTTGAGCGGGCACCTACCTTTGGTGCATGGTCATCACTGAAGAGTTTGCGGCGCGGTTTGCGGTGGCGTGGTACGCGGCGTGGAATGCGCACGACATCGACGCGATCATGGCGTGCTATGCGCCGGGGATCTCGCACTCTTCGCCGTTCATCAAGCGGTACAACGGGACGGATGATCTGACTCTTGAGGGAAAAGAGGCGGTGCGGGAGTACTTCGCGCGGGCGCTGGCACGCAACCCGACGCTGCGCTTTGATCCGCGGGACATCACGGTGGGGATGGCGAGCGTGATCCTGGTGTACACGCGGATGACGGGGGACCTGGCGGCGGAGGTCTTCTGGTTTGATGATGCGGGGAAGATCGTGCGTTCGGTGTCGCACTACCGGCTGGCGTGAGATCGGGACCGTGGCGCTGAGTGTGTACAGTGGGCGATGCTCCTGGCACTGTTGAGCGTTGTGGCGTGCGTTCAGGCTCAGTCACCGACGACGATTCATGTGTCGCGCGGCGGGGACGATGGCGCGGCGGGAACGAGCGGGGATACGGCCTTGGCGACGCTCGACGCGGCGCGGGACCGTGTGCGGGCTCTGCGTGAGAAGGGCGATCGGATGCTCGGCCCGGTTCGCATTGTGCTGGCACCGGGGTTGTACACGCTGCGGGAGCCGTTTGATCTGACGGTCCGGGATTCGGGGACGGCGGCAGCGCCGGTTACGTACGCGGCGAACGAGCCGGGCACGGTGGTGATTTCGGGCGGGGTGAAGTTGGGCGCGTGGAAAGAGGTGGAACTGAACGGTCGGAGGGTCTGGTCGACGCCGGTTCCTGAAGGTGTTGCACTTGCGGCGGATGGATCACCGGGGTTCCGGTCGCTGTGGATGAATGGGACCCGGCGGGTGTGGGCGCGGTACCCGAACGGGGGCGCGTTTGCGAGAGTTGAGGCGGTGCCGGAGAAGCCTGCGGGGGATTGGACGGTGGGGCCGCGGTCGTTCCGGTTTGCTCAGGCGGATGCGGCGGCGTGGGCATCGGTGGGTGAAGGGGCGGAGGTGACGACGTTCACGCGGTGGATCGACTCGCATCTGCGGGTGGATCGGGTGGAGCAGGGATCGCAGATGGCGCGGTTCAAGACACCGAACATGATTGCGCTGGAGGCTTCAGACCTTTACAAGTTGGAAGGGTCTGGAGCGCTTCTGGATGCGCCGGGGGAGTGGTGGTGCGACAGCGCGGCGCGTGTGGTGTACACGATTCCGAAGGAGGGGGATGTGCCGGAGGCCGAGTCGTTCGTGCCGCGGCTGACGCAACTGGTGCGGGTGAAGGGGGATTCGGCCAAGGGGGAGTACGTCGAGCATGTGAAGTTCGAGGGGCTGACATTCGCGCACGCGCGATGGTGGTTTGCCGCGGATCAGGCTGAGGGGAAGGCGGTTGGTTTCATGCAGGCGGCGGCGGGTGCGCCGGGTGCGGTGGTGTGCGAGGGCGCGAGGGGACTGGCGTTCGAGCGGTGCACGATCCGGGGCGTGGAGTCGTACGGGCTGGAGTTGGGGCGGGGATGCACGGACTGTCGCGTGACGCGGTGCACGGTTACGGACCTGGGTGCTGGGGGGATCAAGATCGGGGAGACTGCGATTCGCGCGGAGAAGGCGGATCAGACAGCGCGGAACAGGGTGGAGGATTGCGTGATCAGCGACGGGGGGCACATTCACCATCAGGCGGTGGGCGTGTGGATCGGGCAGAGCGCGGAGAACACGCTATCGCACAACCTGATCGCTGAGTTTGACTACACGGGCATTTCGATCGGATGGACGTGGGGGTACGGCCCCAGCGCGGCGGGCGGGAACATCGTGGAGTGGAACGAGATCCGGAATCTGGGAAGGCGGCCGGGGAACGCGGAGCCGCCGCTGGGCGACATGGGCGGGATCTACACGCTGGGGACGCAGCAGGGGACGGTGATCCGGAAGAACTATTTCCACGACATCTCGGGGCACACGATCGCGTGGGGGATTTACTTTGACGAGGGGAGCACGGGGATCGTGGCGGAAGAGAATATCGTGAAGCGCACTTCGCACGGAGGGTTTCACCAGCATTACGGGAAGGACAACGTGGTGCGGCGGAACCTGTTCGTGGATGGCCGCGAAGCGCAGGTGTGGCGCACGCGGCGGGAGGAACACAACTCGTTCACGTTTGAGGACAACGTGGTGGTGGGCGCGGGCACCCGTTGGTTGGCGGGGGATTGGTCAACGGGGTTCGTGATGAAGCACAACCTGCATTGGCGAACAGATGGGGCGGAGATCATGTTCCCGGACAAGCGGGTGTTCTCGGCGTGGCAGCACGCGGGGAATGATGCGGGGTCGCTGGTGGCGGACCCGGGGCTCACGTGGGATACGCCGACGCGGCCGCGGATCGGGGTGGAGGGGTGGGCGGCGCCGGATCTGACGGGGGCGGGGGTGAGAAGATGAGCGAAGGCGTCGGTGGCTAGGCATGGGGCACGAGCGAAGGTCGGCCGCGAGGCCGCGAGGCCGCGGGCCCGCGTCACGAGTTTCGCGACACGGGGCTGAATGCGTTTCGGGAGCGGAACGCCGCGAAATCAAGCAAATTTCCCTGATGCGACTGCACGGGGGCGGCGCGTAGACTGGGCTAGTTCAACGGGTGCAAGCATCCGACCGAATGGCCTGAACGTTGCACGCATGGGCACATCTTGGAACGGTGATTGCAGGTGCGGCGTGGCGGACCTGCGACCACAGATGCGTGGGGTTGCGCTCGTCCCGCGATGGCGGATTCACGGGATCCACGGGATTCATGGGATCGCCATCGCCACCATCAACCAGATGAAAGGAACAACTCATGAAGAGCAGTCTTTACCGGATCACGCGGCACGGCATTTTCGGGTCTGCACTTGGGACCCGTCGGAGGGCTCGCACGCTGGCCTGCGCGGCGGCGTTCACAGCGATGATCGGCGCGGGGGCGGCGTTCGCGGTGGGAATCCAGGGGACCATGTCCAACTTCGACGTGTTCAACGAGACCGGGATCAACGTGTACGGCGCCGAGATCGATCTTGAGGGGCTGCATCCCAACGAGATCACCAAGACGTATCCGTCGCACTTCACGAGCATGACGGCGACGGAATACAGCACCGGCACCACCTTCGGGACCAAGCTGATTTTCACGGGTTACACGTTCAATCCGCCGTACACGTACATCATTCCCATGGTGGGCCATTCAACGAACGGGCACTACGCGGTGAATCTGCCCGGGTGCGAGCACTTCGGGTTCTCGGTGGCGCGGCAGCCCACGGCGACCAGTTTCTACTGGCTGAGCGAGACTTCGCAGCGGGTGGGGGTGGCGCTCTCGATCCCGATGCCGACGTGGACGTACGTCCCGGCGGCGGGGGGCGCGCCGGCGGTGATGCAGGCGGTGCTCGCGCCTCCGCCCCCTCCACCCATCATGATGTATCCTGACGCGGTGTGGGTGAAGACCTACGTGACCGAGCTGCCCGCGGTGGCCGAGCTTGAGAAGTTGATCTCGTTCGATCCTGACAATCCGGACCCGGACCACCCCAGTGTGGCGCCGCAATCGCCCGCGGAAGTTGAGGCGGAATGGGAGTTGTTGCCCGGGGATGCGCCGCTCGCGGAGCCGGACATTCAACTCGCGGAAGCGGATCAATCCGTGGTGCGGCGGTACGAGTTCTACCAATACACGGGGACCTACGACGAGGTGCATCTGCCCAACTACCAGTATGACGGCGGCCCGCTGCCACCGGATGCGCCGGTGGGCCAGTTCATCGCCGCGAACATGGTGGCGGCGAATCTCGGATGCGAACTGGCGAGCATCACGCTGCAGCCGTTCGCGACCACGACGTGCGGTTCGGGCGCGGTGAGCTTTGACGTGGCCGCGACGGGCGCGGGGCCGTTCACGTACCAATGGCGGCTGGATTCCGCGCTGCTGGCGGACGGCCCCAACGGCGGTGGCGGGGCGGGCTCGGCGACGATTCTGGGCGCGAACACTGCGAAGCTGACGATCACTGCACCGGCGGGCGGCAACCTGAGCCCGACGGACGCCGGCGTGTACGACTGCATCGTCACGAACGCCTGCGGCGACGTGACGAGCGACGGCGCGCCGCTGACGATCTGCTTCGGCGATTACAACTGCGACGGTGGCGTGGATGGGACCGATGTGCAGGCGTTCTTCACCGACTGGGAAATGGGCGTGACGCTCGCCGACATCAACTCCGACGGCGGCGTGGACGGCGGGGATGTGGGGTTCTTCTTCGAGCGGTGGGAGATGGGCTGCTGAGAAAGAGATGGATGCAGGAGACCATCGCGCGGTCCGAGCGGGGGTGATCACGGAGGAGTATTGGTGATGATTGCGGCGGCGGGCATGGGCTCGCCGCTGCCTTTGCGCGGAGTGAGGGCGGGGGTGTGGGTCCCGAGAGCTCTGAACGCGCGCCGGACTGCGGGAAGGAGGGGAGATCGGGATGGGCCCGTTGTCGCTCGGGCTCGGTGAGGGCATCCGGGAGGCCTGAGGGACCTCCGTGAGTCGGGAGCTCCTACGCGGATCGAGCATCGAGACGGTGGAGTGGCGGCGTCGGGTGCCCGGGACACGCCGGGGTGTCCGCGGTGATCGGCATCAGCGCAAGATTGAGATCGTCGCGAGGTTGGTTGCCTGCGACGTTGAGCTTCGGGAGCGGCTCTCGACGCTGCGCGTTGCTACTCGTGGCGGAGGGCTTCAATGGGGTCGAGCCGGGAGGCCTTGATGGCGGGGAACATGCCGAAGATGACGCCGGTGCTGGCGGAGAAGGCGACGGAGAGGATGATCGACCACATCGGGGCCTCGGCCTTGTGGAGCGGGGAGTCATCGCCGCCCATGCGCATGGCCATGACGCCCAGGAAGCCCAGGGCGAGGCCGGCGATGCAGCCGACCAGGCAGAGTGTGATGGCCTCGACCAGGAACTGGAGGAGCACGACTTCTGGGCGTGCGCCCACGGCTTTTCGCAGGCCGATCTCACGCGTGCGTTCGCTGACGGAGACGAGCATGATGTTCATGATGCCGATGCCGCCCACGAGGAGGGAGATGCAAACGACTCCCGCGATGAAGATGGTGATGGCGGTGGCGACCTTCTTGAACTGAGCGACCACCTGCTCGATGGCCTCGACGCCGAAGGTGTCGGGATCCTGCGGGCGGAGCTGGCGGATGCGGCGGAGCTGGGCGCGGATCTCGGCGCGGGCGTCCTCGTAGAGTTCGGGGGCCTTGGTCTTGGCGACGGCGTACATGCGGGGCTCGGGGCGTATGGCCTCGCCGGTGCGGAAGGGGATGAAGATTTCAGTCTGGGCTTCGTTGCCGCCGAACATGGGGCTGACCTGCTTGGTCTCGACGACGCCGACGATGAGGAAGCGGCGACGGTCCACGAGGATGGTGCTTCCGCTGGGGTCGGCGTCGAGGGCGAGTTCCTGGATGGCCTTGTCGTTGACGAGGCAGACCTGGCGGCGTTCCTCCTCATCGACTTCCATGAGGGCGCGGCCGCGGATGACGCTGCGTTCCTCGATCTGGTGCCAGGAGGGGCGGACGCCTTGGACATTGACGAACTGGATCACGCGATCGCCGGCCTGGACGGTGGCGTTGATCTGCATGATGGGGGTGATGGCGGAGAGGGAGGGGCAGGTGGGCGGCAGGGAATCGATCTGCCGCGTGGTCATCTTGATCTGGCGGAAGGAGAATCGGTCGCGCTGCTCGGGGGGCATGCGCGGGAAGATCCAGACCTTGCTGGCGCCGAACGTGGAGAACTGCTCGAGCACGTACGACTTGAAGCCCTGGCCGGCGGCGGCGAGGATGACCACCGCCATCACGCCGATGATGATGCCCAGGGTGGTGAGCATGGCGCGGATCTTGTTCGCCCAGATCTGGGTGATGGCCAGGCCGACGGTTTGGATGAGGAGGCGCAGGATCATGGGGGTGCTCAGACGGCGACGGCGGCGGCCTGCTTCTGGGCGTGCTCGAGGGCGCGGCGGATGTAATCCTGGTGGATCGGGTCGGTGGACGTGGGGTGGTCGGAGACGATCTTGCCGTCCTTGAGGCGGACGATGCGCTGGGCGTTGCCGGCGACATCCTCTTCGTGCGTGACGATGATGATGGTCTGGCCCTCGTTGTGCAGAGCGCGAAAGAGGGCGATGATCTCCTCGCTGGTGGCGCTGTCGAGATTGCCGGTGGGTTCATCGGCGAGGAGGATGCTGGGTTGGTTGACCAGGGCGCGGGCGACGGCGACGCGTTGTCGCTGGCCGCCGCTCAACTGGTTGGGCCTGTGGTGCATGCGCTGGCCGAGGCCGACCTTTTCGAGGGCGAAGCGGGCTCGTTTGGTTGCTCCCCACCAGAATCTGCGCGAGTAGGCCAGGGGCATGGCGACGTTCTTGAGGGCGGTGGCGCGGGGGAGGAGCTCGAAGCTCTGGAAGACGAAGCCGATCTCCTCGTTGCGGACGCGGGCGAGCTGAGAGGAGCTCATGCGGTGGGTGAGGCGGCCGTTCAGCTCGTAGGTGCCGCGGGTGGGCTGGTCGAGACAGCCCAGGATGTTCATGAGGGTGGACTTGCCGGAGCCGGAGGAGCCCATGATGGCGACGAACTCGTTTTTGTTGATCAGGAGATCGACGCCGCGGAGGGCGTGGACCTTCTCGGTGCCGATGCGGTAGACCTTGTGGATGTCGTGGAGGCGGATGGTCATTGGGGGATCAGGTGCCCTGTGCGGACTTCTTGGGGGGCGCGCTGGCTTCGACGGCCTTGGGGTCCTTGGGTGTGCCGGGGGCGGCGGGCTTGGGCGCGGCTTCGTCTTCCACGCGCTGGCCGGCTTTGAGGGATTCCAGGATCTTGAAGGGGCCGGAGATGACCTTGGTGTTGGCTTCCAGCCCGGCGACGAGGATGGTGTCGGTGAGGTCGCTGGCGCCGGTCTTGACGGCGATGGGGACGGTCTTGCCGCCGGAATCGACCGTGAAGACGACGCGGGCGAACTTCTTGGTGCGGTCGATGAGGGGGTTGTCGGCGGCGACTTCCTTGGGGAGGTCGTCGATGAGTCGATCGAGGACTGCCTGGCTGGGGACTTTGATCACGTCGCGGAAGGTTTCGACCTGGATGTCGGCGTTGGCGGTGAGGCCGGAGCGCAGAACGAGGTCGTCGGGTTTGTCGACGAGGATCTCGGTTTCGAAGTAGGCGGTGCCGTCCTTGTCGACCTGGCGTTTGAGGCCGATGAGTTCGACGGTGCCGGTGAAGGGCTGGTCGGGGTGGGCGTTGATGAAGACCTTGGCCTTCTGGCCCTTGCGGATGGGGGCGATGTTGGCTTCGTCGATGCGGGCCTTGAGCACCATCACGGAAAGGTCGGCGACTTCCATGATGACCGAGCCGGGGTTGTTGAGGGTGCCGACGACGACGGTTTCACCCTCTTCGGCGTTGCGCTTGGTGATGACGCCGTCGAACGGGGCGGTGATGACGGTGTTGCCCAGGTCCTTCTCGGCGCGGATGATGTTGGCGCGGGCGATCTCGATGGAGTGCTCGGCGACGCGGAGCTGGCTTTCGGCGCGGAGGAAGACCTCTTCGGCGGTGTCGAGGTCGGACTTAGAGATGTCCTTGGTGGCGTAGAGCTCCTTGCGGCGGTTGAACTCGGCCTGGGCGTTGATGTACGAGGCGCGGGCGCCTTCGAGGCGAGCCTCTTCGCTCTTGAGTTGGGCCTTGGCGCTATCGAGGAGGGCGGCCATGTCCTGCTGCTCGAGGCGGACGAGGACGTCGCCCTTCTTGACGGCGGTGCCTTCATCGCGGAACGGGAGGGCGATGATGCGGGCGGAGACCTGCGCGGAGATCTGGACCTTGGTGCGGGGCTCGATCTGGCCGGGGGCGGAGACGGTGCGGACAAGGTCACCGGCGAGGGCGGTGGTGAAGCGGACCTTGGTGGCGCCGGCGCCGGGTTGGAACTTCTCCTGCCATTCCTTGAGTTTGCCGGAGGAATAGACCCAGTAGCCGCTGCCGGTGCAGCAGAGGATGAGCACGAATGCGATTCCAAGCAGCCATTTCCACACGTTGAAGTTCCTGTTCTCGTTCGGGCACGTGCCGCGGCGGCGGGTTGGGGATGCCGCGGGGCGGTGATAGTGTCAGCGCGGCCAACGGGGGTAGGAGTGATTGGTACGCCGTCTGTTTGGACTCGGGGCAAGATGTGAAGAGCGTTGGCTCGTTGTGAGGGTATCTACTTGGAGTAGGTGGGTTT
>JBGAMO010000117.1:0-14835 GCA_044222845.1 Phycisphaerales bacterium | reverse complement strand
ATGGCGATGGCGGCACCGAACCGGTCGGCCGCGCCACCGGCGGGGTGCAGGAGTTGGACCGGCGTGGAACGCTGGGCGAGGGCCGAGCCTCCGCAAAAGCAGAGCATCGCCACCGCCATCACGAGAGAAACTCGCATACGCCCCGCGGCAGTGCCGCACCGGTCCAAAGCGATCAACGCACATCGCACGATTATGTGGATCACGTTCATCTCTCGTTCTCCTAGTTGTGGATAATTATATACGTTATCCGGGACTCTGTCTGCATAGTCCGCGGCCAGGAAGACTCGTGTGCGTGGCGTGCAAAAGGCTTGCCGGGTTTCTTCGGTTCGTGCACTGGAGATGCGATGAACGCACGGACGCGAGGCACGCTGCCGTTGATCGGCGCGATTGCTGACGCGGCGGGCCAATGGGTCCGGTGAAATACACGGAGCCGCCGTTGCGGTGAGCAACACCGCATTGTTCAGGGCCGGTCGGCGGTTTGCGGTTCAGATTCAACAGCCTCCCGCCTCCCACTCGGCGAAGAAGGTGTCGACGTCAGCGCCATCGATTCCGCCGTCCTGGTTGAGTCGGCGAAGAAGGATGTCCCGATGGGGATGAGCTTGTCCGGCGCATCCACGGTCCTGACCATGGACAGCGCCGGGCCGATGAGCAGAACACCGACGGGGTAGTGTCCGTTCAGCGCGCGGTCCGGCCCCGCCTCATCAGCGCCGATGTCGGTGGACATGACTTCCAAGCTCTGTTCTGCCCCGGCCCCCTCCAATTGGAGTTCGGCGAGGCGCATGTGGTAGCGGGTAGTGCATGGAGGTTGGTACTGAGAGGACATGGGGCATCGACGCAGCCTTCCGTGCAGCCGCGAAGGTCCGACGTGCGAAGTGGAACTGCCAGTACCGGTTCGATTCTGCAGCGGTCTGTGTACGGAGTATTCCCGAAATTCAGCAGGGTTTGATTTAAATGATCTGGGCTGCCAATCTTCGGAGCAAGAGAAGAGAAATGGCCGGGACGGCCAGTCAACGGGTCACTCGTCTTCGCCGCGGTAGGTGCAGCCGGCTTTGGCGGTTTCGTGCAGTGTGATTTCGGCGAGGCCGGGGACGGCGGCTTTGATGTGGGTCCACAGGTAGCGGGTGATCTGTTCGGCGGTGGGGTTCTCAAGGCCGGGGATGTCGTTGAGGGTGCGGTGGTCGAGGCTGTCGATGATGGGTTCGACCAGACGTTTGAGTTCTGCGAAATCCATGACCCAGTTGGTGTGGGGTTGCTGGACGCCCCGCACGTGGATGCGGGCGCGGTAGGAGTGGCCGTGGAGCCGTTTGCACTTGTGCCCGTCGGGAACGTTGGGGAGGAAGTGGGCGGCCTCGAATGTGAAGTCGCGGAAGATCTGCATGGGGAGAGGGTATTGCTGTGGGAAGGAGGGATTGGGCATCAGTGAGAGGGGGGCGGGTGCAACGGTGCGGGAGTTTGTGGAGTCTGAATGGGCTTTGACAGGTCTGGGCGCAACGGCGTGTGCCATCCGGGTCTTCGAGGACTCAGACCCGGCGTCAACGGTCAGGTCCATTCGCCGTGGATGAACCAGCGGTTGTGGGGCCATTCGTGGAAGAGCCAGAGGGTGCGGCCGTTGTCGAGAGCGATGCGGAAGTAGTCGCGCACGCCGGCGGTGGGGTCGCGCCACCATTCGGGGGCGATGCGTTCGGGGAGCGTGCAGGATTGCACGGGTTCGTCGCGGCCCTGCCAGGCGATGCGGACCACCGGGCCATCGGGAGAAAGCGAGGTGGCGTGGACGGGGATGGGACGGTCGAAGAGGCGCGTGGGGCGGTGGGCAATGCCCGGGGGCGGCGTGGGGCGGTGGGCGATGCCCGGGGGCTGCGTGGCCGCGTGCGGCGCGGGGCGGCGGGCGCAGAGCACGGGCTCGAGCACGAAGGCTCGCTCGGGGATGTGTGTGTTGACGGTGCGGCCGCGGGCGACGGCGTGGGTGCCCAGGCGATTGGCGAGCGTGTCGGTGAGTTCGCCCAGGGCCTGATCGGGTTCGCCGTGCGGGTGGGCGCGGGGCGCGGTGGGCATGGTTTCCTGGCGTGTGCGGATGCGGGCGAGCACTGGCGCGGCGAGGCGGAGGGATTCAACGCCCAGGCCGATGTCGGCGCGTTCCAGGTGCGGTCGCAGGAGCGACCAGAGGTGGCGCGGGTTGCGGTTTGGACGGGAGAGTTGGATGGTCAGGGCGAGGGGCTGGGAGTCGGCGCGGCCGAGGGTGAGGTTGATGGTGCGTGCGCCCACGCCGCGGCGGTGCATGATGTCGGCGAGTTGGTCGATGAGGCTCCTGGCGGCGGCGTGGATGGGTTCGTGGCGGGTGGTGGGGCCGTCGAAGGCGATTTGAGCGATGGCGGGGACGGGCGGGCGGATGGGCGTGAAGTTTTCATCACGCACGCCCAGGGCCTGGTCGATGCGCACGAGCAGGTCGGCGCCGAATCTGCCGGGCAGTGCGGCGCGGGGCAGGCGGAGGAGTTGACCGATGGTGGTGACGTTGAGTTCGTGCAGGGCGTCGATGGCGTGGGGATCGAAACGCAGGGCCTCGAGCGGCAGGGGCGATAGGGCTTCGCGTTCTTCGGCGGGCTTGATCACGGCGCCGGGTTTGAAGCGGGCCAGGGCCTGTGCCGCGGCGATGGTGGAGGCGGCGGCGGCGGTTGCTTCGATGCGCAGCGAGCACAGGGCGCGTTCAACGAGGCGTCGCAGGCGGCGCTCGCTGCGGAAGAGGCGTTGGGTGCCGGTGATGTCAATGAGCAGGCCGTCGGGGGGATCGGGGGCGGCGCGGGGTGAGAAGCGCAGGGCCCAGCGGGCGAGGGAGCGCAGAGCCGCGGCGTTGCGCTCGGGGGTGTGGGGATCGATGCGCAGGGCGGGCCCGATGAGGGCGCGAGCGTCGGCGACGTCCATGCCGATACGCACGCCCAGGCGCCGGGCGGTGTGGCAGCGGGCGCGGACGAGTTCACGTCCGGCGTGGGGGGAGGTGAGGAGCAGGGCCTCAGGCGGATTCGCGGAGGGCGGGCAGCGCCGCTGGGCGAGATTGATGCTCCACATCGGCAGATACACGGAAAGCACCCGTTTCATGCTCGATCACGATTCTCCACACGCGGGGGGCGTGGGGGGAGGGCTGCTCTCCTTTGCAGCGCAGAAGTTGGGCGGACCATCCGTGGCCTTGAGTGTGGGGGGACGCGGGGGAGATGAGCCATCTGGACGCGGCGGCGGAGAGGAGGCGTTGCTCGGTTGCCGGGCGTGCGAGGAGGCAGACTGAGTTCGCGGCGTTGGCCGCGAGTTGGAGGCGCTGGGTGGCGGGGCGGGTGAAGGCGCGGCTGTCGGCGATGACAAGGCCGACGGCGTTGGAACGCAGGGCGGTCTCGGCGGCCCAGAGGCGGGTGGCGGCGTCGGGGGCGTCGATGAAGAGACTGGCGGGGGCGAGTTGGCTGAGGGCGGGGCCGTAGGGCCAGAGTTCGCGGCCGATCCAGAGGGTGGTGGGGTTGGAGTGTGGGTCGGGCTGGGCGATGTGCAGGAGCATGCCGATGGGGGGTGACCAGGGGGCGTGCTGGAGGGCGTCAGTGACGCCCAGAAACTCGTGGACGCCCGGGCGGGTCCGGATGATGCCCCGTGGCGAGGCGTCGGCTGTGAGGGGTGTAATGACGCCGGCGATGTCGGGGGGCTCGGGGCTGGAACGCAGGGCGCAGAGGAGGGCGGCGCAGTCTTCGGGTGCGGTGATGAAGCGTTTGAAGGCGGAGATGCCGGTGGGCGGGGGCATGCGTTAGGATACTGGGAGGGTATCGGGTTGTCAAGTATGTGTTTGGGTTCTGAGTGAGAACGACTTATGTGAGGCGAACTGCGACCGCGGATGAGAACGGCGATCATCGCTCTGGCTTGACGATCAGTAACTTCGCTCAGGGCTAAAAGGGTGAGCGTCGCGTGGATTGAGTTGTGTAGTTGCGAAATACGTGAGCGACGGACAGATACCGCGTGCGGCCGCTGCGGAGAGGCGGACCACTTAAGAGGCCCACGAGTGACCGGAAGCCGGTGCTACTTCTTGGCGTCGACCGCGAAGGTCACCGGGCTACGGTAGCCGTCTTTGTCGTATGCGCGGACGCCGAAGAAGACGTTGTCTTTGCTGATCGGGAGGGTGATCTGCGTGACTGCGCCGACGTCCTGGACGTGGGTCCACTGCCACTGCGTGGTGTCGCGCCAGACGACTTCGTAGCCCGCGGCGTCGGTTTCCTTGCTTGCTTCCCAGCGGAGCGTCGAGTCGTTCGTGAGATTGGCCGTCAGGATCTGGACGTTGGCGGGTGCGTCGGGGGCGTTGGCGAGGTGGATGAGCGTGGCGAGGTTGAGGCGGGCGACGTTGGCGAGGTACGCGGGATCGATGAACTCGGGGACATCGCCGTAGGGCTTGCCGTCACGGGGTTTGACGTCGGCGTGCTGGCGGGAGAAATCTTCGTTGGGCACGGTGAAGCGGACGGCGGTGAAGCCGGCCTCGTTGAAAGCGCTGTGATCGCCGCCGCGGAGGAAGCGGTCGGGGCGGAAGATGATGGCGGGCTGCACCGCGGTTTGCTCGATCTCGGCGACGGAGGCGATGTAGCGAGCGAGTTGGCGGCTGGGCGAGTCGTATTCCGCGGCGAGGGAACGGATGCGGGCGAGACGCTCGGGGTCGGAGGTGCGCGGCAAGCCCTCGGAGAAGATCCGCACGGTGAGATTGGCCGGGCGCGTGGCGGGGTCGGTCGGGGGCAGGGTCCAGGGTTCGCCGGGGGCCTTGGGTGCGATGCGCAGGTGGCCCCAGGGGTCGCCAACGATGTCGTTGTTGAGCACGCCTCGGATCGTGATGGCTTTGTCTGCGACTTTGCTTTCGGCGTGGGCTTTGGCGCCAAGCAGACCTTGCTCTTCGCCGGCGGTGCAGAGGAAGACGACGGTTGATTCGAGCGGGTGGTCAGCGAGAACGCGGGCGAGTTCGATGACGACGGAGGCGCCGGACGCATCGTCGTTGGCGCCCGGGGCGTCGCCGGTGACGTCCATGGCGTCGCCGTTGCGGCTGTCGAAGTGGCCGACGACGTAGTAGGTCCGCTGCGCGGATTCGGGGCGCGTGCCGGGGAGCACGGCGACGACGTTGACGATGTTGGCGCCGGTGGGGACGCGCGGGCCCTTGGGGACGTCGAAGGATTCGAGTTGGGCGCGGAGCGTGCCGCCGGCGGGGTTGAAGGAATCGAACTGAGACTTGATCCAACGGCGTGCAGCGCCGATGCCGCGGGTGTCGGAGGTGGTGTCGGAGAGCGTGTGGCGGGTGCCGAAGGCGGCGAGCGTGTCGATGTTCTGCTTGAGCCGCTGTTCGGAAACCTGCGCGAGCAGCGCGGCCGAGGTGGGCGCTGGGGGGACGGGGAACGCGAGTGTCGCGGCGAGCAGGATCGGGGGGAGCATCCCGGAGGATACGGGGCTAGCCTCGGCGCGAGGCCCAGAACTCCTCGGAGGGGACGACGGGGGCGACTTCAAAGTCGACAAGGTCGGACCAGTTGGCGATCCAGGGGTCAAGGGATTCGCGGGAGGGGGCCTGCATGAACTGGTAGCACGAGGCGCCGTCGGCGGACATCCAACTGGCGACATAGATGATGCCGGATTTCTCGGGGATGAGCCGGCCGCGGCGGTGGAAGCGATCGCTGACGGCTGTGAGGTCGCGGTTCTTGAAGCGTTCGATGACCATGAAGAGCATGGGCGGAGATACGAAGCGAGGACGTGGGAGGTTCGCGAGAATCCGGCGATGAACGCCGCGGAGTTCACTCGTACAGTTCGCGCGTGCCACCGGTCTCACGTTACCACCGCCAGACCCTGCTCCCCGGAATCGGTGAGGCCGGGCAAGAGCGCATCGGCGCAGCGCACGCGGTGATTGTCGGGATCGGGGCGCTGGGGTGTGCGAGCGCGGACCTGCTGGCGCGCGCGGGGGTGGGGCGGATCACGCTGATTGACCGCGATGTGGTGGAACTGACCAACCTGCAGCGGCAGACGTTGTTCACGGAGGCGGATGTAGGCACGCCCAAGGCGCACGCGGCGAGGGAGCGGCTGGCGGCGGTGAACTCTTCGATCGAGATTCGTGCGCACGCGGCGGATTTCGGGCCGCGGAACGCGGCGGAGCTGCTCGCGGACTCGCCGACGACGCTGCTGCTCGACGGGACGGACAACTACGAGACACGATACCTGCTGAACGACCTGAGTGTGCAACGGGGGGTGCCGTACCTGTACGGCGGGGTGATCGCGGATCGGGGAATGAGCGCGGCGCTGGTGCCCGGGGCGGGACGGCCGTGCCTGCGGTGCGTGTTCCCGGAGCCGCCCGCGCCCGGGTCGCAGCCCACGTGCGATACCGCGGGCGTGCTGGGTTCGGCGGTGGCGATGGTCGCGGCGGCGCAGGCGGCTGATGCGTTGGCGATTCTGTGCGGGCAGAATGTGACGGCCACGCTGCTGGAGTTCTCGCTGTGGCCGGACCGGCGGCGGCGGATCGAGCTGACGCACAACGCTGAGTGCGCGTGCTGCGTGAAGCGGCGGTTTGAGTTTCTGGATGCGGATCGCACGGACGACACGACATCGCTGTGCGGGGCGAACACGGTGCAGGTGTGGCCGGGGGGACTGGCCGAGCAGCGGCCGGTGGATCTTGTGGCGCTCGCGGCGAGGCTGCGGCCGCTGGCGGACGTGACGCTGACGGAGTACATGCTGCGGGCATCGCTGCGAGAGGGAACGACGCCGGTCGACATCAGCGTGTTCCCGGATGGACGTGCGCTGGTCAGGGGCACGACGTCGGCGGCGACGGCACGCACGCTGTACGCCCGATACGTCGGCGCGTAGGCCCCGGGGACGACGTACCGTCTGGCCCATGTCCAGAGCAGCCTGCATCGCGGAGCGTTTCCGTCCTTTCGGCGCATCGATCTTCGCCGAGATGACGCGCCTTGCCAACCAGCACAAGGCGGTGAACCTGTCGCAGGGGTTTCCTGACTTCGACGGGCCGGAAGGGGCCAAGCAGGCGGCGATCGCGGCGATTCACGCGGGGCATGCGCAGTACGCCCGCATGATCGGAGTGCCGGACCTGAACAGAGCGATCGCGGATTCGTGGGCGGCACGCGGCTTCGGGGCGGTTGATCCGGAAGCGAACATCACGGTGACGAGCGGGTGCTCGGAGGCGATCATCAACACGCTGGTGGGGATCCTCAATCCGGGCGATGAGGTGATCTTCTTTGAGCCGTACTTTGACTTTTATACAGCGGGGGCGGCGATGGCGGGGGCGACGCCGAAGTTCGTCGCGCTGCACCCGCCGCGGAAGGGTGAGTCGGCGTTCTGGTTTGACCCCAATGAACTGCGGGCGGCGTTCACTCCTCGCACGCGGGCGATTCTGGTGAACACGCCGCATAATCCCACGGGGAAGGTGTTCACTCGGGAGGAGCTGGAGATGATCGCGGGGCTGTGCCGCGATCATGATGTGATCGCGATCACGGACGAGGTGTACGAGCACCTGATCTATGAAAAGAGCCTGCCGCACATCCCGATGGCGACGCTGCCGGAGATGTGGGACCGGACGATCACGCTCTCGAGCATGGGCAAGACGTTCAGCCTGACGGGCTGGAAGGTGGGTTGGGCGATCGCGCCGCCGCATCTCTCGGCGGGCGTTCGAGCGGCCCACCAGTTCATGACATTCTCGACCGCGACGCCGTTGCAGTACGGGGCGGCGGCGGCGATCCGCGAGCCGGGCGATTACTCGGTGCGGCTGCGGGAGTTGTTCGCCTCCAACCGCGATCGTCTTTCGGCGGCGCTGCGCGAATGCGGGCTGATCGTGCATCCCTCGCACTCGACCTACTTCCTGATGGCGGACCATTCGCCGCTGGGGTTCGCGGATGATCGCGCGTTCGTGACGCACCTGATTGAGAAGATCGGGGTGGCTGCGATCCCGCCGACAGGCTTCTACAACCGCAAGGAACTCGGGAAGCCGCTGGTGCGGTTCGCGTTCTGCAAGAAGGCCGAGACGATGGACGAGGCGATCAAGCGGCTCAGGGCGTTGCGGCCCGCGACGTAGCGGCGGAACGTTCGGCGGCGGGGAGGTGCGTGGCCACGTACCACCAGTTGAGCCCGATGAGGACCACGGCGATGGCGATGGCCGCGGCACGCACACGCGGGGGGAGTGCCGGTGTGCGAACGCGGGAGACCTTGAGAATCGCGAATAGCGGAAGCAGGAACACCAGGACGGTGGCGAGAGGATTAAAACTCCACGCGTGGACGAGGTCGCCCTTCACGGCGCACAGCGCTGCCCGGGTGCCGCCGCAGGTGGCGCAGGGGTAGCCTGTCGCGAGGCGGAATGCGCACATGTCGATGTGTCGGCCGGTGATCAGATAGTTGGCGGTGGCGATGCACAGGGCCAAAAGCCAGAGCGAAACGAACACCACGAACGCGGTGTCGACACCCAGCCGCGCGGCGAGGCTGGAAGGGGCTGATGTTGAGTGGACCGGGCTTGGCACGAGTAATCTGTGGTGGAGAAACGCTCGGAGCGTACCAGCGGGTTGATGGGGAATCAACGTCGCGAACGTCCCGAGGTTCGCGGCGCGGGTAGCATCAGGCGTGAATCGACCAGTCTGGAATGACCACCGGCGGCACGCTGAGTTGCTGATCGCCGCGGCCAGGCACGCGGCTGATCCGGCTGAGGCGTTGCGTAGGCATTGGCCGGCCGGCGAGCGATTCCGGGGCCGGGTGTACCTTGTGGCGTCTGGCAAAGCGTCGTGCACGATGTTGCGGGAGGCGGCGACGCTCCTTGGGCGGTCATTCGAGGCGGGCTTTGCAACGGTGGCTCCCGCGGAAGAGAATGACCTGTTCCCGCCGGGAGTGGAGCGGTACGTCTGCGATCATCCGTTCCCGACGGCGAGAAATGTCGCCGCGGCGGAGGCGATGCGGCGGTTTCTTCAGAAGCCTACGGCGGAAGACACGGTGATCGTTCTGATTTCCGGCGGAGGGTCGGCGCACCTGACGCTGCCGGCGGAGGGATTGACCTTAGAGGACATCGCCGAGGCGACTCGCCGGATTCAGCGATCGGGCGCGACGATCCGCGAACTGAATGCGGTGCGTAAGCACTGCGAGCAGCTGAAGGGCGGGCGTTTGGCGGCGGCGTGCTCGGCGGGGGATTTCCGGGCGTTTATCTTGTCGGACGTGATCGGCGATCCGCTCGATGTGATTTCATCGGGACCGACCGCGCCGGACCCGACGACGTTCGCGGATGCGCTGGCGGTGTTGCGGCGGCGTGGCCTGACGGCGACGCTGCCCCGGGTGGCGGCCCACCTGGAGCGCGGGATTCGCGGGGAGGTGGCGGAAACGATCAAGCCCGGTGATGCGGCGCTGGCTCGGGTTCGCAACACGATCATCGCGAACAACGCCGCGGCGGTGGAGGCGGTTGCGGCGGCGGCGGAGACGCTGCGGTTCACGGTGCAATCTGTGCGGATGGGTGTTGAGGGCGAGGCCGCGGCGTGCGCCGAGCAGTTCATCGCTCAGGCGCGGGGAGCGCGGGATCATCGTGCGTGCGCGTGGGTCCTGGGCGGGGAGACAACTGTGACCGTCGGGGCCGAGGCACGCGGAGTGGGGGGGCCGAGCCAGGAGTTTGCGCTCGCCGCGGCGGAGCGGATGCGGGGCGGGCCGGACGCGGCGCTGGTGGCATATTCCACGGATGGGCGTGACGGGCCGACCGATGCGGCGGGGGCGATCGTGACTCACAAGACCTGGGACGCGATCCGATCGACGGGCATGGATCCGGGGGTGGCGCTGCGCGAGCACAACAGCACCGGGGCGCTCGCGGCGGTGGGAGCAATCGTTCCGTGGGCGCTCACGGGCACCAATCTCAATCACGTCGCGGCGTTGCTGGTGTATTGAGCATTCCGAGTCGCCGTTGCAATCGGGTTCGGAACTACTACCATGGCTCCCGCGGAGTGGAACCACGCATGATACCGCTGCTCTACATTCCGATCGCGTTCTTGTGCGGCTCGATCCCGAGCGGCCTGCTCATCTGCAAGGCCAAGGGGATCGACATCCGCAAGCACGGCAGCGGCAACATTGGCGCGACGAACGTGGGGCGGGTGCTGGGGCGCAGGTGGTTCTTCATCTGCTTCCTGTGTGATTTCGCGAAGGCGTGCGTGCCGACGCTGCTGTGCGGGCGGCAACTGGAGATGCTGGGTCGGTTCGACGTGCTGTGGCCGCACTCGCTGATCTGGCTGGGCGCGATGGTCGCGGCGGTACTGGGCAACGTGTTCAATCCGTGGCTGGGGGGCAGGGGTGGCAAGGGTGTACGCTGAAGATCTGGCGGTATATCAGTTCGGCCTCGATCGCGGCGGCGATCGCGCTGCCGGTGTTCATCCTCGTGCAGAGCGTGATCGTGGCGAGGCGGGCCACGGGGGTTGATTCGACCGTGCTGCTGAACGCGGCGCCGTTCCTGGTTGTGGGCACGCTGTTGGCGGCGCTGGTGGTTTTTACTCACAGGGCGAACATCAAGCGGCTGATCGCCGGCACCGAGCCCAAGGTGGGGCAACGCGTCAGCCCGACCTGATGCGGCGGGCGTGAGACGGACGCATCGGAATCTGGGCGGTTCGCGTGGATGCCCGGACGAAGTTGACCAGAAACCGGGGAACCACGAACAGGGCATCCGCATTCGCGGACGCGAAGCGCGCGAAGGTCTGGCGGTCGCGCGGGTCGTTCGGCCGCCCAATCGCTCCACTTTCACACCCTATTGCGGAGTGACTCATGCGTGGTCATGGAGTACCGATCTCAAAGATACCGCCGTCGGTCCGTGACCGGCCCGGCAGGAGATCGCGCCGTGAGCAAACTGCGACTGCACCGTGCCGAGTATCATGACGAGTGCCAGACCATTCCGTTCCCGCACCTGGGAACGACGCGCATGGGCCCGGGTTGGAAGCCGCACCTGGTCGGGGAAGGCAACTTCCCCGGCTGCACGCCGACATCGATCGCCAACGCGGAACGGGCCCTTGAGCGGGCCGAGCGGTGCATGATGAACCTGCGAGAACTGATGGGTGATCAGGGCTCCCAGGACCGTCCTCGCGCGGCGTGAGGATCACTTCGGCGGGGGCTTTGGCTCCTTGGGCGCACTCTTCTTGAGCAGATCCCCGAGGTTGTCTTTGATGATCCGCTCGGGGTTCAGGGTCTTACCGAGGTTCTTGGCCAGCATCTCCGGGTCGACGTTGGTTTTTGCTGCGCCCATAGGGCCTTTGGTGCGGAACGGGATCTGCGTCAGGGCCTCGATCGCGCCGGGCAGGATCTTTGTGACGGCGCTGCCGGCGCCGAGATTGAGCTGACCGGCGGCCTTGTCCGAGAGGGCCCCGAAGGGGATGTACGTCACCACATCGAGCTGCTTGTTGACGAGGTCGACGGTGCCCTCGGTCTCGACCGTGAACTGGCCCAGCGGCACCTTCCAGCGTTGATACGTTGCGATGCCCTTGCGGACCTGCACATTGATCGGCTCGAGGCGTCTGCCGACGGTGCCGGCGTCCTTGACGTTGATCGTCTTGAGCAGTTCGGCGAACGTGCCGCTGGTGCCGAAGTTGGCTTCGCCCGGGTCGAACATGACGTCGGCGTTCAGTTTGGAGAGATCGTTGTTCAGCGCGGCGGTGATGTTCGTGACTTCCAGCGTCGCTGGCTGGTCCTTCTTGGACTTCTCGAACGATCCAAAGAGGGGTAGCCCCTTGATGTAGCGTTCCGCAAGAGCCTGGGTCACCTCGGTGATCGATGCCTTGAGGGGCTTCTCGCTCACGTACATGTTGTCGCGGATCGTGCCCCGCATCGAGGCGTTTGCACGCTCTGAGGTAGCGCTGAAATCGACAACGGCTGGGGCGCCCGCCGGAGGTTGGCTGCCCAGCGGGAACCGCTCGATCGTGAACTTCGCGGAGGCCACGGGCCCGAGCGCATCGGGTATCGTCCCGTCCTTGGTCGAGAGCGCATCGATGAGCGCCGTGGGGATCTGAGGCAGGTCGCCGTTGCTACTCAGGGTTGCGGCCTGCATATTCACCCCGCCGTCGGGGCCGATGAGCCCGTCCACGGTTCCCTTGACGTTGAGGCCGGTGACGCCGGGCTTGTCCGCGATTTTCGCGCTGTCGACTCCCATGCGGAAGTTCACCGGGGTGCCGCGCGGGCCGGGGGCGTCGGAGTTGATCGTGATCGACGTGCCGCTCAACGCCACCGGCGAACCGTCGTTGGCTTGCAGGCCGACCTTGCTGATCGCCAACGAGAGCGCCGCTTCGAGAGGCGCGGTGCTCGGCTTGCCCGGCTGGGCGCGCGGCAGCGTGAGCTTTTCGAGGTTGATGGAGATCGGCGTGATGTCCTTGAGCGTCAGCGTCTGAACGGCTGGCTTCTGGCCCGCCGGTGCGGGCGGCGGCGCGAGGAAGGTGTTGGCCCACGCCGGATCGACTTCCAGCGTCATCTTGCTCGATTTGGCGAGTCGGATGGCGTCGGGGGAGATCGTCGCGGCCAGGGGACCGTCGCTCTTGAGCTTGGGGGCGTCGATGCTCGCCTGGACGTTCATCGTCGCGGCGGCCATGTCGAACGCCGCGCCCTTGGCGGCGTTGGCCGGGGGCGAGACATTGCCGTCAACCCGTACGCTGGCGGTGTTGCCGATGGCGCCGGAGATCTTGCCCTGCTGGCCGAGGATGCGCTCGATGGCGGCGACATCGATCTGCGTGATATTGATCTTGGCGTTGAGTGCCCCGGCGAGTTGTTTGTCGGAGAGTTCAGTTCCAAGGTCGCCGTCAAGAATGCCGATGGGGGCGGCGTTGGCTCCCAGGAGCGTGCCTTTGAGCTTGGCGGTCACGGCGCGCTGGTTGGGCAACGCGGGGCCGAACATCGCGGCGACGGGCGCGTTGGCGGTGAGTTCAAAGTCCTGCAATCCGAACTGGCCCAGATCGCGGGTCGTGCCGTCGGCGTTCTTGGCGGTGAGTCCTTGAATGATGGTGCGGCCGGGCAGGTTCACCTTGAGCGACGCGGGGCCGACGCGGCTGAAGTCGGGCTTGCGGCTCGAATCCAGGGGCACCGAGATCGGATCGAGGTTCATCGTGAGTTTGCTCGGCGCCGCCAACTGCGGCACGCCGGTCACGGTGGGTGCGAAGGTGTGCATCAGGCCCGTCACGGTCTCGGGAGTGACGTCGGCCGATGCGAGGAAGGTCCGTAGATCGATCTGCTTCTCGGAGCCGCGGCCGACAATATCGGCCTTCACACGCTGACTCGTGAGCTTCACGGTGGCGTCGTATGCGCCGGAGGTTCCTTCGACGGAAGCGGCGTTGACCGCCACGGTGAAGTTGGGGCCCATGACGCCGCTCAGGAGGGCGGCCAGGTCCAGCGGCTTGGCGCCGTCCGCTGCGGGCTGAGAGGGTGCCAGCCGCGCGATGCCGACGGGGACGTCCTTGAGTTCGATCGTGCCCTTGGGACGCATCGTGCCCATGGCCACGGCGGGGTTGCCCGCGGCGTCGTTGGTCAGCAATGAGGCGATGTCGAAGGTGCCGGTGGTCGTGAACGGCACGCTCTCGTGCCATAGCTTGCCGTCGATCGAGCCCTGGAGGTTTCCGCCCTTTGCGACCTTCGTGGTGACTGTCAAGGTCTGCACATCCAGCGCCGGGCCCGGCTTCTTGTCGGTCATCGGCACGAGCGACACGCCGTCGAGTCGCAGATCGATATCGGCCGCTGCGGCTTTCATGTCGGGTTTGCCGACGGAGTTCATCGGGGCTTCGAGGCTCTTGATGGTGAGTGAGAGCCCCTTGGCGTCCGGTCGGCTTGACGCGATCGCGAAGCCGGAATCGGGGGCCAGGAAACGACCGGCGATGGTGGCGATTCGGGCGGCGTCGATGCGTACGCCCTCGCCGCGGGTGGTGAGCGTGTTCTTGTCGTAGCGCACTGAGCCGACGACGTTCAGGAACTGGCTGCGGACGTTGAGATCGACATCCGCCGGCGGGGCGCCGGTGGTTGCGGCCTGGGTCGCGATCTTGATTTCCGCGTCCAGCGAAGGACCGACGTCGCCGGGCAGATCGAGCTTGAGCGCCTGCACGAACGGCTGGGCAATGGCGGTGGCCATTCCCTTGAGGATCACGCTGCCGTTCACCGATGCGGGCATTCCCTTCACGGGGGCGCCGGATTTGTCGAGCAGGTCCGAAGCGGTGATGTCTATATTGAGGTTGCCGGCGGGCTGGCCGCCGATATCGGCTGTCGTGGCGCCGGTGATGCGAACAGGTTGAGAAAGGTCTGTCGCCGCGATCGTCGCGCTGAGCGGGGCGATTCGGAAAGGCTGCTGGGGTTGGCCCTCGCTCAGGGCTACCGAGCCCTTGACCTCACCCAGGTCGAGCACGATGCGGGCGCCGCTTCCTTTGAGGTTCATCGGGCCGGGCTGGTTCGGAAGCGAGAACTTGAGCTGATCGATCGTCACTCTAGCGTCGGGGAGCGTGTCGATCCTGGCCTGGGTCTGAGAGTCGAGGCCTTTGCGGAAATCAGGCGCCAGGCCAGCGATCGCCGAGCCCTTGAGCTCGATGACCAGCGGCGTGACTGTGGTCAGCGTGTTTTGGGCGAGTTTCAGCGACCCCTTGGCGGTGCCGTTGGGGGAGGTGAAGTTCAGTTGGGCGTCGCCGGAGGTCATGTCGCCCTTGGCGATGATGGTGAGGTCGGCGGTGGGTCCCAGCCCTTGGCGCAACGAACCGCCCTTGAGTGCGCTGCCGACGAACGCGTCGACCAGCCCCAGTGGGAGCGACTTCACATCGACCTTGGCGTCTACATCCGCTTTGTCGAATGTGATCTTGCCTTGCTTGTTGGTCCACTGCTTGATGA
>JBGAMO010000116.1:0-14988 GCA_044222845.1 Phycisphaerales bacterium | reverse complement strand
GCCTGGGCGGCCCGCCCGACTCGCTCGCGAGTTCGGATTTTCCATGCTCTTCGTCTTTGAGCGCGAACGTCCACGCCGCTCCGTCGGAGACGCGCACAAAGGTCAGCCCATTGCCCGCGAAGTATGGCGAGGCGTGTACAACCTCGGCCCGTGCCAGGCTGATCGCAACGGCGGACGCGTCGGCCGCCGCCGGGACCACCACCTCCGATGGACGCTCGGGCGAGGAAACGACCGACGTCGTCTCCAGCACGCGATCTTCCGACACGACGTACATCGTCAGCACGTCCTGGGGCACGCCCGTAAAGCGCTGCACACCCTTCACAACCGGCCCGCTCCGCCGCGGCACCCATTCGTGCATGTACACGCCCCGGATCGACGCCGGCGCCTTGTCCGACGCACGGACAGCACGGACGTGCACATCCCGGGCCTTTGAGAGTGTGACATCCAACCGCGCTTCCCCGTTCCTCGGCACCGCCTCGAAAGAGAACCGGAACGCCCACTTCTCCCACAGGAGCCGCGTCGCGGGCACCGAGCCGTCGCAGGATGACGGGTTGGGCTGGCGATCGCTCTCCATCGGCACGACTCGGGCCACGAAACCGCCGGCCGCGGGCGGGGCATCGAACAGCACCTCGCACTGGCCGTTGTCCCCGGTAAAGGCCCGCTTGGGCTGGGCATCCCCGCCGTAGATGATCAGCGGGATGCAAGGGATCGGCTCGTGATCGCTCCCGTGGAACGCGAAAACGACCTTGACGGGCTCGGAGGCGGTCGACCGCTCGGCGCCCAGCGCCGCACACAGCGCGCCACCGCACAGAGCGATGCCGCGGCGGGCACGGGATCTTGCGATCCGCCCCGCGCGCCGATCCGTTCCCACGCCTGATTCGCCACGGGTGTGTTTCATGAGATCAGAGTCTCCGCCGTCCATCCCGCCGTCACCTGACTCGCACCGCGATCGTGACATCCGTCGGGCGCCCATCCCCGCACGCCTCGATCATGTCCACGGCGGACTCAATTCGCCCCGTCAAGACCGACTGCAGCGAGGCACGCGCCGGGGGCAGGCACACAGCGTATTCCCGCAGGGCGTCCGCCGGCATGCCGGCCGCGAGCAACGCGTCGGCCGCATCCAGCCGCATCTCCAGCGCTGTCTGGGAGAACTCGGGGTCCTTGGACGCGAACCTCTCGGCCCGGGCAGCGCCGTCGAGGTACACGTCGTGCGCCGCCGACCATTCCTTCACGCGCATGTACTCCGTCGCGAGGGCCCGGCACGCGGCGACAGTCGACGGGCAGTCGCGTGCGCGGGGGTCGTTAAGCACCCGGATCATGGGGGCCAGGTGATCGGGGTCGCCGGGGTCCTGCGCCGTCCAGGCGAACCGATCCAGCACCAGCCCAACCCGCTCGCCCGTCTTGAATCCCCAGTTCCCGAAGCGTGCGAGCGCATCGTCGCACCAAGTCACAGCCCCGGCCAGGTCGTTCATGGCGGCGCAGTCGCGTGCGTTCAGGGCGTGCATCGAGGCCCGCCCGTCGTCATCCAGCGCGAACCCCTGCGGGAAGACCGCGTTCAGGTGCCGCGTCCGCCATTCGAGGGCCCGGTCGCGCCGGCCCGCGGCGGTCGCCGTCATCGCCAGCAGCGTCAGCGAGGTGTGCGCGAGCGGGTTCACCGGCTGCTCGGCCTCGCACAGGCCCACGGCCTGCGCGAGCCACTGTTCCGCCTGCTCGTAGTCTCGCCGCAGGAAACACACCTGACCCCGCAGCCGCAGGGCGTCGATCCGGTCGTTGGGCTCCAGAGCGCCCGAGAGCGCCAGCTCGAGCGCCGCCTCGGCCCGGGTCGGAACATTCAGCGCGTACCACTCGTTGGCGCAGAATCGCAGCGCTCTGCCCGACCACGCCTCGTGCGCCGATCGGCCCGCCCTGGCGTGCGAATCCAGCACCGCCAACGCGCCCTGCCGGTCCGCCCCGGACGCCGCCCGCAGATACCCGCTCATCGCCGCGACAAACGCCTCGGACGCCGCGGTGTGCGCCGTGCGGGCGGCCGCGAGTTCCCAATCAACGAATCCCGTGGGCATCTCGTGCGCCACCTGCGCCGACGCCACCTGCACCAAGCCCATCGCCGCCGCGAGCGAACCCGCGATCACCGGCAACCACGTTCGTGAGTTTGTTGACATGCGTTCACCCCTGCCCAGACCGGCCGGCGCGGCGGGCCCGGTTGCTCCGTCAGTTCACCCCACACCGCACGCACCGACGCAGCTGCGTCAACACGTCCTTTTCCGATTTTCCCCAGTACCCAACACCGGTGGAGGTGATGGTGGCGACCGGGCATTGCTTGCTCACATATTTCATCGTGTCGTTGCAGACATAGCTGTACCAGACCGTCACGCTGACATCCGCCATCACCGTGACCGACGTCACGTTGCAATACACGGTCCTCGTGAGCTTGTGGCACAGCGGCACCGGCACCGTTGTCCTGTCCGACACTGTCTCCTCGCGCTCCCCGTTGCCCTCCACCGAGAGCGACACTTCCGCCTTGCACTTGGCGTTGGCCACGCTCGCCACGGCAGCGCCGAACTCCACGCCGTCCGTCCGCGTTGAGCTGGTCTTCACGTTGGACTTCACTTTCACTTCGTGCATGAACTCGCGGTTGATCGAGTCCGGCACGCTGGAGGGCACGCACTCGCCGCCGTTCCATTCGAAGCTCACCTGATCGCTGTCGACCAGCCGACTCACGGTCTTCTCTTCGACCACCCGCGGTGCGCCCAGCACATTGCGCTGCGCCAGCGACCACCACCATTGAGATCTGTCCAGCGGGCTCCCGTTGCATCGCACCGCCGCGGGCGGACCCGCGTCGGCGCAGACCTGGATGTAGTTTGGAACCTGCCCGCGCGCCTGTACGGCCATCACGCCCAAGAGCATGATCACACAGACGAGAAGTCTCCCGAATACGTTCCCCGGCACCTCGGCAACGCACGCTGTGCCGGAACGAACCTGCTGGCTTTGCATGCCGCGGCTCCTATGTTGAAGAACCCGCCCGGCCTCCTGCCGATTGGGTTCCGCGTTGCTCCGCTCCTTCCCAGCGGCCCCTCTGACCCCAGCATAATCGCAAGTGGTACGGGCTGTCAAGAGCCCGAACGGCTTTTTGACGGGTTATGTTGTATCGGCCCGGTGCCCCAATTCATACAGTTACAGGGGCGTTTAAGTTGAATGTCGGATCACATCACGAGAGTGCCCGGCTCGCTCGACCGCTTCTTCCCGCGCAATGTTCGCCGGATGTTCGCGAGCCATGGCCCGCAAAACCCGCGTTTTTCGCCCACAAAGGCGTCCTCGAGACATCACCACGCCCTGCCGCGGCGTGATTCCCTCAGACTCAGGAGCGCCGGCACGCGGCGTCAAATGTTACAAACATCCCCCCGCTTCACTCCGGCGCCGGATCGCGGTTGGGCGCGTACTCCACGCCCGCCAGATCGCGCACGCGCCGGGCGAAGACGCTGAGCAGATCGCGCTCTCGCGCCGTGTCCCGCCGCTGCACGCCCCGCACGCTCGCCGCGATGCGGTCGCCCTCATGGCGCGCTGTCAGCTTGAACTCGACATCGTCCGAAGCCAGGAAGGTGAACGTCCGCTGCGTCTCACCCGCGGTGGATTCCAGGATCGCCAGGCTCGTGCGCTTGGACGCCACGACCGCCGCGGCGTCCAGATCGTCCCAATCGCCCTTCACCACAATCGACGGCGGATCGCCGCCGATGCCCGGCTCGGGCGCGATCGTCGGCACGCCGCACCCGCCCAGGCTCGCGCTCAGGCACACGGCCACGGCCCACGCGGCGTGGGTCATGGTGGGCCACGGCCTGGCGCCGCCCGGGCTCACTTGCCGTCGGCCTTCTTCTCTTCTTCCTTCTTGGTGATGGGCTTCCAGTCGGGCTCGGCGAACAGGAAGTACGTCCTCGTGCCGCGAAGAACAACAAAGGTGACCTTCGCGGGCTGCTCCTTGGCGATCTTCTCCATCGCCTTGCGGTACGAGGGGATGTCCTTGATATCGTCGGAGCCGATGTGCTGGATGAGGTCGCCGGCGTTCACGCCCGCGAGGCCCGCCCAGCCGGCCCGCTCGCAGTTCTCCACCAGCACGCCCGAAACGTCGTCGCCCCAGCGCGATTCATCGCGATCAAAGAACGTCAGTTCGCGCACGGAGAGCTCAAAGTCCTTGTTGTCGTCCTTCAAGGCTTCCTCGCGGGTGATGCGGGAGCGCTCCAGGTCCACCGACACATCAACGGTCTTGCCTTCGCGGATCACCGTGATCTTCGCCGGCTGCGCCGTGGGCAGGGCGCGGATCTTGCGGTTGAGCGCGCCCGCCTCCTGCGCGGTGCGGGGGGCGAACTTGTCGCCGTTGAGCGCCACGATGATGTCGCCCACCTTGAGATCGCTCTTGGCCGCCACCGTGCCGGGGTAGACGCGCGTGATGCGGAAGCCCAGCCACGACTTGTCGCCCAGCTTCTCCGCCAGGTCCTTGAGCACCACCTGCGTCGCGATGCCGATCCAGCTCTTGGCGACTTCACGCGGCGGGTCTTCCTTCTTGTCCGGGCGCGGCTTGATGATCGTCACGAAGCTCTTGCCCTGGCGGTCAAAGCCCACGAGCAGGAACTCGGGGATCGGGTCCTTGCTCATGATCGCCTTGTACGCCTCCACCGCCGCGGCCATGGTCTTGACCGGCTGGCCGTCCACCTCGCGGATGATGTCGCCGGGCATGATCTGCGGCTCGGCCACCTCGGCGGGGCTGCCCGAGCGGATGCTGGTCACGAACGCGCCGTTGGAGTCGTCCAACTGCAGGTCGCGGGCCAGCTTCTCGGTGATCTCGCGGACCGTCACGCCCCACAGACGCAGGGAGGCCTCGTCGCCGGTCTCCTTGAGCATCTTCTCGGTGGTGATCTCGGCCTTGCCGGTCTGATCGCCCCGCCGGTACTCAAACGTCACGATGGAGCCGACCTTCTTTTCAGCGATCTGGCGCGCGAACGGGGGCACCTCCTCGGGGAAGCGAACGGTCACAGCCCGGCCATCCATCGCCGTGATCAGGTCGCCGGCCTTGAGGCCCGCCTTGTCGGCCGGGCTGTTCTTGACGACGCTGTTGACGATCACGCCTTCCTTGTAGTCCGACCGCTTGATGGACTTGAGGGCCACGCCGATGCTGCTGCGGGCCACCTCGCCGTTCTTGATGAGGCTCTCGTACACCGGCTGCGCCAGCGACTGGGGGATGGCCAGGCCGATGCCCGACGAACCGATCTTGATGGCGTTGACGCCCACCACGCGACCGTCCAGGTCCACGAGCGGGCCGCCGCTGTTGCCGGGGTTGATGGCCGCGTCGTGCTGGATCCAACTGGTGAACAGGCCGGTGCGGCCGCGTTCGAACGCCAGTTCCTCCACGTCGTCCCCGCTGTCGGCGGTGAAGACGCGGTCGGTGTTGCTCACGATGCCCAGCGTGACCGAGCGCGACAGGGCCAGGGGCGAGCCCATGGCCATCACGGTGTCGCCCACGACCAGCTTGCCGGATTCGCCGAAGTCCGCGTGCGGCAGCACCTCGCCGGGGTTGAGCTTGCTGATGTCGATCTTGAGCACCGCCAGGTCGGTGAGCACATCCTCGCCCACCAGCGTCGCGGGCAGCTCGCGCTTGTCCGCGAGCGTCACGCGAAACTTGCGGCCGTCGTTCACCACGTGCTGGTTCGTCAGCACGTACCCCTCGGGGGAGAGGATCGTGCCGCTGCCGGTGGAGCCGCCCTTGGTCTCCTTGCCGCCGTAGTACGACACCGTGATCACGCTGATGTTGACCAGGCAGGGGTACACGCGGTCGCGGGCCTTGGCCACCATGCTCCGCATCGCCTCGCGCAGATGCTCGGGGGAGGCGTCCTGCGCCGGAGCGACCGAGGCAACGCAGAGCAACGCGGCGGCGAAGGGGACGAACACGCGGGACAGTTTCATGCGGCTGAACTCCGTAGGTGCGCGGCGTGCGCCGCGTCAGGGGTGAGGGTAGCAGGGCCCGATGTTGACTTGTACCGCACGAGTCGGGTGGAGGTTCGCGGAACGGGCGACCGGATGCCGACGGGATGCGGGCAACACGCCTCACTTCCCGAGCTTGGCCCGCAGCATCGTCCGCGTCTCTTCCATCCCCACGATCCTGGCCGACAGATCGGCCCCGCGCTTCACCAGCGAGGAGTCGTCCGAGCCGTCGAGTTGATTGAGCAGTTCCTTGGTGGCCCGCAGCGCGTGCGGGCCGCCCGTGGCGAGGCGCTTGGCGATCTCGGCCGCCGCGGCGTCCAGGTCCGGGGCGGTGGGCACCACGTGGTCCACCATGCCGATGTCAAAGGCCGCCTGCCCGCTCATCAGCCCCCCGCTCAGCAGCACGCGCCGGGCCCGGCCCGCCCCGATCTTGCGCACCAGCCAGGGCGCCACCACCGCGGGGCAGACGCCCAGGTCCACCTCCGGGTAGCCCATCTTGCTGTCGGCGTGCGTGATGGCGATGTCGCAGACGCACGCCAGCCCGCACCCGCCGCCGATCGCCGCGCCCTGCACCCGGGCCAGGGTGACGCACGGCAGAGCGCGGATCTTGAGCGTCAGATCCGCCAGCGAGTGCAGCAGGATTCCCGGCGCGGCGGGATCATCCAGCACGGCCTTGAGGTCCATCCCCGCGCAGAACGCCTTGCCCGCGCCGGCGAGCACCAGCACGGTGATCCCCGGCTCCGCCGCGGCCCGGTCCAGCCCCGCGTGCAGGTCGCGGAGCAGGTCGATAGAGAGCGCGTTGCGCATCTCCTCGCGGCGGAGCGTGAGGGTGGCGACGCGGTCGGTGATGTCGAGTGTGGCCAGGGGCATGGTGTGCTTGCTTTGATTCGGGTGAAGTTCGTTCAGATCAGCGGCGCGCCTCAGCGGGCCTGGTTCTTCCACAACTGTTCGAGGCGTTCGCGCTCCTCTTCGCCACCCACAAGGCTCTGCGATACTTCGAGCGCCGCGGCGTACGCATCGTCGCGCCCGGTGCCGTCGATCTCGTTGAGCCAGCGCTTGGTGTACGCCAGCGCGTGGCGCGGCTTGGCCGCCAGTTCCTCGGCGATGGCGATGGCCCGGGCCTCGCACGCCGCGGCGGTGTCAACGCACTCGTGCGCCAGCCCGATGGCCAGCGCGCGGCGGCCGTCGATGAGCCCGCTATCGAGCATGCGGGCCCGCGCGTGCCCATCGCCCACGGCGCACCGCAGCGTGGGGGCCGAGACCGCGGGCGAGATGCCCAGCCGCACCACCGGGTAGCCGATTTTCGCGGCCTGCGTCGTCACGACGATGTCGCCCCCGCCCAGCAGCGCGCACCCACCGGCGATCGCCGCGCCGTGCGCGCTGATCACGATGGGCGCCGGGCTCTGCCGCAGCAGCCTCACCACGCGGGAGAGCCCGGCGAGCAACTGCCCCAGCACGCCGGGATCATCGCGGCACAGGGAGAGGTCAAACCCCGCGCAGAACGCCTCGCCCACCCCGCTCAGCACGATCGCGTGCGCGCTGCCCGCCGTATCAATGTGCGAGGCCAGCGAGCCGAGCATCTTGGGCGTCAGGGCGTTGCGCTTGTCGGCGCGGTCGAATCGCAGGATGGCCACGGAGCCGCGGGGCTCGGATTGGATCATGCGGAAGAATAGGAGAATGGCATTCGCCGTCGACGCTGTACCGATGAACCAACGCACGAAATACCCAACGAGCCAGAGAACTCCTGGTTGTCACCATTTTCCGTCACCGCGAGCGCTTCTTCGCCAAACTCTTGGCGGACCGTTGGGCAAGTAGCAGTTTGTCCGGCTCCCAAGACGGGGCCAGATTCATAGTGTCGGTTTCCCATCCCGAAAAATCCACTGCGGGAGGAATCGCGTTAAACTCCGGCGATCCACGTTCCGCGTTGACCGTCAACAGAATCGCTGTTTGAACCTGCAACTTAGGGTACTTCTTAAACAGATACGCCAGCGCAGCTTTGAGGTTTCCGCCGGAATACATCGTGTCGTCACACAGAAGTGCAACGCCCCGAATCGGAGCGGAATCCGCTCGCATTTCCGTGACATGATCTCCTTCTTCTTTGCGAACCCTCAGCAGGATCGGAGGCTCGAGATTCAGTGCCTTTGACAGGACGCCGCCCACGATGGCACCGCCGCGATTGATCCCCAGAATAACGGTCGGCCGCGGCTTCATACTCTTGACCTTGTCGATAAGTTCCCGCATCGCCTCGCTCGTGTTCCACCACGGCAATCTCCGTCGGCCGGGCGCGACCCCGCGACTGCCGTTCGGTGCCGCCAACATCCACGGCTGAATATCGTCCATGAGGCTCATCGCTTCGGCGTGCAGCTTTCGGCTGGCCGCCGCCAGAATGGTCGAAGATGCGAGCGTCCACTCTTGGCCGTTCATGTCGGTCACCCAGCCACCGAGCGCCCGGATGATGGCGACTCCGGCGGCGACGTCCCAGGGTTTGAGCTTGTGAGAAACACGCACTCCAAGTTCGCCAAGTGCCAATCCCGCAAGGTCAAAGGCAAGAGCGCCCGAGATCCGGATGCCGGCAGCAAACTGTGCCGCATTCTGCAAAAGGACCCGACACACAGCCTGTTCTTCGTCACTCATCTTGATGAAGTCGCCCGGAACTGCAACAAAGGCCTTCGAAAGCGTGTCCGGCACGTTGACGATGCCACTACTTAGAGCGACCTTGTTCACGGTCACAACACTATCGCGAAGCACGAGCCTGATTTTGCGAAGCGGCAGATCAATCACCGCGAGCGAACAGGAGTCCTCATTCATCCGCGCGATCGAAATCGCGACATCCGGACGGCCGAGAACGGTGTTTCGTGACCCATCCAGAGGATCAATCACCCAACGATGTCCCCGCTCAAAGCGGAACTCCGGGTGTGATTCCTCGATCATGATCGGTTCGCCCGGCCAGTGCTTCTCAATGCACTGGGCGATCTGTAGATCGGCGTGATTGTCAAGCGGGGTGTGCGGATCGGCTTCCAACTGCTCTCTGTGGGACGCCGCCCTGTGTGGTGGAGAGAGTTCTCTGGCGAACTTCTCTCCAAGCTCGTCCAAGACACTGAATAGAGGCGCGAACTCGTCGCGGTCTAACGTGATCCTCGCCTCCCCTTCCTTCCGCAACACGAGCTCGTAGACGGTTCGCGCGGAGGTGGCGCGAGACCGGTCGAGAAACAACGATGGGAGTCCGGTCTTCTGCGCGCATTTCGCGCTCGCGCCATTGAACCGAGCGATGTAGTTGGATTGGTAGCTCTTCTCAGAACGCATTCCTTGCCTGCGGAGTTCTTCGAGAAGCCGCATCTCATCAATCACAACGGGAACAGCGATGTCTGCACCTGGAGAGATAAAGCGCAACGAGTCACACACACAGTCCACTCGCGTCAGATATTCGCCCGCAAAGCTCGACACCGCCTTCAAACGCTCTTCAAAATCTTTTCGCTTCAACGTGTGCACAGCTTCAACCTCCGTCAAACTTTGTCTTGTACGTACACAGAGTCGTCAGACAACGTCGTGTACAAACACGGCGTTGATCAATGGTTAAATTGTTTTGACACCTTCCCGGATTCCCCTCGCGGGCACTTGTAGCTTGGGCCTTCTCGTTCGATGGTCTTCCTTATCCAATCCAGGAGTGTTGCCCATGTACAAGCCCGTGATCATTCGCCCCGCCACGACTTCCGCCATCCTTCAGGCTCTCGCCGGTGTCACCACCATCTTCACCGACCTCGATGGCACCGTCATCAATCCGGCCTCTCAGTCGGTCGAACCGGCCGACTTTGAGGCATGGTGCCGGGCGCACGCCGAAGGACTCCGCATTATACCGATGACCGGTCGCGCTGTCGGTGATGCGCTTGCACCGCTGGCGGGACTCCCGATCTCGCTCGTCGGGTGCTTTGGCGGGGCTGCTATTTTCGACACCGGGTCCAAGAAGTTCGTACACCGCATGTGCGTGCCGAAAGCCGTCCGCACGACACTTCAGAACTCGGCCATGGACCTGGGGTTGACCCCGACCTATGCGCTTGATCCTATCTCGACAGGTTACAACTACTGGCACTGCGGCGACAGTCTTCCGGAGGCCGTGAAGGAGGAGTACGACCGCCATGGTCTGACCGTCGCGTACGGGCCTGCCCTGCCGGAGAACTTCGATCGGGATGTTCTGCGGTGCGATTACCACACGAGCGATCACGACATCGCTTCGGTCATGCTGAGCGCGGCGGCGCCCGTGAGCGGTGGCGGGGCATTCCTCCACCAGTTCCGCGACACAGATGTCTATACCGTCGAAGCGTCCGCGACCGGAGCGCATAAGGGAACCGGGGCCAAGATGCTGATGTACATGTTGAATCAGACTCCAGATCGCTGCATCGGCGTGGGCGATGGCCAGAACGACATCCCGCTCTTCGAAGCGTGCCTCGGCTGCGCGATGGGCAACGCCAAGCCGGAAGTCGCGGACGCGGCGACGCTCCGGACCGGCCATGTTGAGCGCAGCGGCTTCGCCACGCTTGTTGAGTCGATACTCGCCGCTCGTTCCGCCTCAACGCGTTGAGCGGCACAGCCAACCTCGGCCTCGGCAAGAGAACGGAACGGTCCGTTCTCTTTTTCTATGCGCATACTCCCTCAGGATCGTCGCTTCGCACCGCTCACTCCTCCCACACCCTCCACGGCGCCTTGCCGCTCGCCCACAACTCCTCCAGCAGCATCTTCTCGCGCAGCGTGTCCATGGGCTGCCAGAAGCCGGAGTGCTCGAAGGCCATCAACTGGCCTTCCTTGGAGAGCCGCTCCATCGGCTCGCGCTCCCAGGGCATCGAATCGCCGGGCACGTAGTCGATCGCGCCGGGCTCGAGCACGAAGAAGCCGCCGTTGATCCACGCGTCGCCGCGGTCGGGCTTTTCCTGGATCTGGGCCACGCGGCGTTCGGCGATGTCGAGCACGCCGAAGCGGCCGGGGGGGTTGATGGCGGTCACGGTCGCGAGCTTGCCGTGCGACTTGTGGAACTTGATCGATTCCCCGATGTTCACGTCGCTCAGGCCGTCGCCGTACGTCATGCAGAACGTGCCCTTGATGTACGGCTTGACCCGCTTGAGCCGCCCGCCGGTCATGGTGTTGAGGCCCGTGTCGATGAGCGTGACGCGCCACGGCTCGCTCTGGTCGTTGTGCACCTCCATCGAGCGCCGCCGCAGGTCGAACGTCACGTCGCAGCCGTGCAGGAAGTAGTTGTGGAAGTACTCCTTGATCACGTACGACTTGTACCCCAGGCAGATGATGAAGTCGTTCACGCCGAACCGGCTGTACAGCTTCATGATGTGCCACAGGATCGGCCTGCCGCCGATCTGCACCATCGGCTTGGGCACCCGGTCCGTCTCTTCGGACAGACGCGAGCCCATGCCGCCGGCGAGGATCACGGCCTGAATGTGGTTCGTCGACATGCGGGCATGGTACTACGCCACCGCGGGAAAATCGCACACCGCCCAGGGCGCGGGGCCTCGCCGGCGGGAGGCGTCAGGCGCCTCGCTGCGCACGCTGTCTCCACCGCGCCGCATCCGCCGCCCGCGTTGGGTCGGGCGCGAGCCGGTTCCACCGCTCCAATACGTCGGCCATGCGGTTCCAGGCCTTCACCGCGCGACGCATCCGCAGGGCCGGCGCGGTGTCCTCGCGCTCCAGAACGAACGCCTCGGCGCTGCGGCGGCAGAGTTCCAGGGCACGCGGGAACATCAAGAGTGCTTCTTCGCGCCGCCCCGGCTCCAGCGCCGAGGCTTCCATCGCCAGCAGCAGCCCCAGTTGCCCCTCGCACTCGATCGCCACCCAGTGGTCGGGCGCAATCGTCATCGCGTCCCGCCGGGCCGACTCGAGCGCTTCGCGGGCCTCCGCGACCCGCCCGGGCTGCGTCTGCGCCAACCCCACCAACGCGCGGCAGCGCATCTCACGCATCTGGAGCCGCCAGGGCAGGTCGTCGCGCTCGCACCGCCGGGCGCGGGCGAGGGCCTGATCGATCGATTCGAGCGCCGCGGCGTAGTTGCCCTCGATCACCCCGCAGTGCGCCAGGTTCGTCAGCACGTCGATGGAAAACACGCTGTTGTCGCCGGTGGTGGCGTCGAACACCGGCAGCGCCGCCGTCAGCACCGGCCGGGCCGCCGCGGCGTCCTCCCGCAGCAGGTAGATCGCCGCGAGCGTGGTGAGCGCACTGGCGTACATCGGGCTCCGGTTGTGCCCGGTGTCGCGCAGGGCGAGCGTGGACTCCTCGAGCAGCACGCGGGCCTCGTCCAGCCGATCCAGTTGGATCAGCGTGAGCGCCAGGTTCGTCTTGCAGTTGGCTGTCTCGGGGTGGTTGTCGGTCAGGGCCCTCCGAAGCGTCGCGAGCGCCGCGGCCTTCACGTCCGCGGCTTCCTGCATTTTGCCCTGCTCGAACAGGTCGTCCGCGATGGAGGCCCGGATGCGGGCCACCCGCAACTCGGACATCCCGGACGTATTCAGGCAGAGTTCCTCGGCGCGCCGCAGAAACTCCACGGCGCCGGCGTGGTCACCCAGGTCGGAGCGGATCAACCCCGCCGACTGCACCGCCTGCACCAGCAGCATGGTCTGCGGCGGATCGAGCCGCTCAACCTCCGCGATGATGGCCGGCAGCAGGGCATCAGCCCTCTGAAGTTCGTTGGTGTTGCGGAAGTTGTTGGCCTCCTCCACGCGGGCCTTGAGCCCATCGGTCGTGCTCAGCGTCCCCAGCGCCCGGTGAATCTCCAGCGAGCGCGTCACCGCCTGCGCCGCCCCGGGCGCATCACCGCTGATGCGCCGCACCGATCCCAGCAGCCGCCACACGTCCGCGGCGAAGGGGGTGCTCGCGTTCTCGCCGATCAGTTCGATCGCCTTGCTGTACTCCTCCAGCGATTCGGGCGTGCGGCCGATGAGCCTGTACGCCTCTCCGATCACCGCGTGCATCTGCGCCCGCGCCTCGGGCTGGTCCGGCAGTTCGCTCTGCAGCCGCGCTTGCGTGCGGGCCAGGATGTCGCGGAGCAGCGCGGAGTCCTGGTTGCGGGCGGTGTCGGGGTCGATGCCCAGCAGCACCGACTTGAGGAACTCCAGCGACTCCCGCGCCCGCGCCGCCGAGGCCAGCGCCGCCGCCCGCTCGCGGCCCGCCTTCTGCCACGCCAGCGTGCTTGAGACCAGCCCGCCCACCAGAAAGACCATCGCCAATGTGCCCGCCGCGACCACGCCCTTGCGGCGGCTCGCGAACTTGCGGAAGTGGTAGACCGCGCTGGGCGGCCGCGCAAGGATCGGCTCGTTGCGCAGGTACCGTCGCAGATCTTCCCGCAGCGCCGCCGCCGACTGATACCTGCGATTGCGGTCGCGCTCCAGCGCCTTGCACACGATCGTGTCCAGGTCGCCTCGAAAGACCGAGTTGGCGCTGGCCAGCCGCTGGGGTTCCACATCCTGGATCATCCGTACCGCGTCCGCGAACGAGCGGGTGCCGATGTCGTGCGGCAGGTGCCCCGCCAGCAGTTCGAACAGCACCACCCCCAGCGCGTACACATCGCAGCGGGTGTCGATCAGCCGACCATCACCGGAGACCTGCTCAGGGCTCATGTACGGCAGCGTGCCCACCAGCGTGCGCTCGGTGGTCCGCAGCAGCGACTGCGCATCCTGCCCCTCCGCCGCGCGGGCCACGCCAAAGTCCAGGATCTTGGGCTGCCCCTGCGCATCCACCAGCACGTTCGCGGGCTTGAGGTCGCGGTGGATCACGCCCCGCTGGTGCGCGTGCTCCACGGCGTCGCACACCTTGATGAGCAGTTCCACCCGCCCGCGCGTGTCCAGCGCGTTGCCCGCGGCGTAGTCCGTGAGCATCGAGCCCCGCACCAGTTCCATCGCGAAGAACGGCTGCACGCCCAGCCCCGCGTCCGCCGTCCCCGCCTCGATGATCTGCGCGATCCCCGGGTGTTGGAGTTTGCCCAGCACCTCGGCCTCGAACTCGAACCGCCGCAGCACCGCCGCCGTCGCGAAGCCGGGCCGGATCACCTTGAGCGCCACCGTGCGGCTGGGGCGCGACTGCTCCGCCAGGTACACCACGCCCATCCCGCCCATGCCCAGCACGCTCACGATGCGGTACTGCCCGACCATCTTGCCCGCCGGCAGCGGTTCGTCCGCCGTCGCCGGCTCGTCAAAGCCCGCGAGCGCCGGCGCGCCCGAATCCAGCGGCCCCGCGCCGTGATCGCTCTCGGCGAGCATCGCTTCGACACTCTGCGCGAGCGAAGGGTCATCCGCGCACAGCCGCTTGATCTCCGCCGCGCGGGCCGCGGGTTCCAGATCGGCCACGGCGATGAAGACCGCCTCGATGCGTCGCAGGAGCGAGTGGTTCATGGTGATCCTCCGGTCCGCGGCGGTCAGGCCAGGCCCTGGCGCTTGAGTTCTGCGTGCATCCACGACCGCGCGAAGATCCAGTCGCCCCGCACCTTGGCGTGCGGACGCCCGGTGGCCTGCGCGATCTGCTCGAGCGTGAGACCGGCAAAGAACCGCAGCATGACCACATTGGCCTTCTCGGCGTCGTACGCCGCGAGACTGTCGAGCAGCTCGTCCATCGCCAGCAGCGTGGACTCATCCGCGCCCTTGGCCTGCGGCCCCTCGTCGCCCTCGGCCGGCAGTTCGACGCGCCGGCGATCACCGCCGCGCTTGAGCGAGCCCACCCGCCGCGCCCGGTCCACCAGCACCCGCCGCATCGCGATCGCCGCGGCCCCGAAGAAGTGCCCGCGGCTCTGCCACGACACTTCCCCATCACCCACCAGCCGCAGATACGCCTCGTGCACCAGCCCGGTGGGGTTGAGCGTCTGGCCCGGGGCCTCGTTGGCCAGGTGCGCCCGCGCCAACTGCTTGAGCTCGGTGTACACCATCGGCAGCAGCTCGTCCGTGGCTCGGGCATCCCCTGAGCTGGCGAGCTGCAGCAACTGCGTAACGACATGTGGAGCAGGTGCGCCCATGGTTGACCTTGCCCGACGCTCGGCCGCGTGG
>JBGAMO010000115.1:0-14999 GCA_044222845.1 Phycisphaerales bacterium | reverse complement strand
CGCCGCGAAGAAGGTCGTAACGTCGGCTCCGTCCACGCCGCCGTCCTGGTTGACGTCGGCGGTCGCGTCCCCGTTCTCCCACGCCGCGAAGAAGTCGCTCACGTCCGCGCCGTCGATGCCGCCGTCCTGGTTGAAATCTGCCGGGCACGGCGCACCCGCGATGGTGAAGCCTGTCGTCGCGGTGGAGTACTCGAAGCCAACGGAACGGTCTGCGGTTCCTCCGAAGCCCTCGCAGCAGTACTCCTCGCGGTTCGAGTGCCAGATATTGAACTGAAACTCGCCGCCGGGCGAGAGCGTGTTGGCGGGGATGATGAACTCGGTCGCGGGTTGCTGCGCAACCGCGAAATACGCGTACTGCTGCTGGCGGTAGTCGTATGCTCCGAAGAACGTCAGCGGCATATTCGCCGGCGGCAACGGGGCGTACGCGTTGAACGTGACGACAAAGTCCTGAGTCGGATCGATCGCCTGCATCGCCGTGTGCGTGCCGTTGGTGAAGTAGGGCTGCGCGTCCGGCCACCAAGCGCTATAGCAGGGGAGGTTCTCCGACAGATCGCCCAGGAGACCGCCGGAGATTCGCATGGTGTAGTCACCCGCCGGGAACGTCGCGAGGAGTTCAGCCTGGGACCCGAAGAGCGGCCCGTAGAGGTATGAATAGTCGTCAACGCGGGGCATCAGTATCGGCTCTGATTGGCCTGGAACAGTGAGTTGGGCCTCCGCGGAATCTCCCGCCCCAAAGTTGATGAGGCCCGCGTAGAAGGCCCATGAGTACGGCGGCGCCACCGGCCCGTCGTCAAGCTGCACCTGGTAGCCTGTGTAGTACAAGTAGTAGAAGCCAACCTGCGCGGTCGCCATCGGCGCGACACATGCCACGAGCGCCGACGCCGCGAACGTAACCGGGAAGAAGCGATTGAGTTTGTTCATGCGAATTCTCCGAGCGGCGGTCCACGATACAGAAGGCGACGCCCCGGTGCAAGCGATTCCGCCGGTCGGCGCGGGGAACAGACCACACGGCGGAACATGCGGTCCTCCATCGAATAATCCGAACGCAGTGTACTCCACGCTGCGGCGATCGACGGGCATCGCCATGAGTATTCGGAGAGTCCCCGGGCGATCACCACCTCGCCGGGATCCGGCCATTCAGGCGTCCGGAACCGAAGGGTTCCGACGCCGGATTTGAAGCTTTCCTCGCGCGAGCGAGCGCCCGTCAGCAACCGCCGTTCTCCCACGCGGCGAAGAACGTGGTGACGTCGGCCCCGTCCACGCCGCCGTCCTGGTTGACGTCGGCGCTAGGGTCCCCGTTCTCCCACGCCGCGAAGAAGTCGCTCACATCCGCGCCGTCGATTCCGCCGTCCTGATTGAAGTCGGCCGGGCAGGGCGTGCCGCCGCCGCCCTCCGTGGTGAAGCCGGTCGCTGTCGTCGCGTAATCAAACGCCACGGTGCGCAGAGCCGTGCCCCCGAACCCGGGGCAGCATACCTCCTGCCGGCTGGAATGCCAGATGGTGAACGAAAGGGGTGAGTTGGGAGTGAGCGTGTTGGCGGGGATGGTGAACTCGCCGACGGGCTGGGGCGAGGACGAGTAGAACGCGTAGTTGCCAATCGCGTAGTCGAACGCGCCGAAGAACGTGAGCGAGGTGTCCGCGGCGGGCGCGGGGTCGTAGGTGTTGAAGCGCACAACCAGGTCCTGCGTCGGGTCGATCGCCTGCATCGCGGTGTACGTGCCATCGGTGAACGAGGGCTGAGCGCCCGGCCACCACGTGTCGTTGCGCGGCAGCGTGTCGGAGAGATCGCCGAGCGTGCCGCCGCTGATGCTCATCACGTAGTCGCCCGCGGGGTACGCATTCATGAGTTCGGCCTCGGTCGCGAACGCGCCGTTGAGGTAAAAGTCGTACGGACTGTTCCTGATCATCGGCACCGGAGGTTGGCCGGGCACGGTCAGCGTCGTCTCCCCAGCGTCGTCAGGCCCCTGGGTATACAGGCCGGCGAAGAAGCCCCATGAGCCCGGGGCCTCCGCGGACACATCATTCAACTGATTCGCGTAGCCGGTGTAAAAGATGATGTAGTTGGCGACCTGAGCGCCGGCGCGATTGACGCCGCACGCCGCCAGCGACGCGACCACAGCCAACCGAAACGACTTTGCCGAGAGGTACATAGGAGTTCTCCGTATCGCAGTTCACAATACCTCAAGCCGGACCCGAATGCAAGCCAATATTTCCGGGTTCGTCCGGGAATGCGCCTGTCGAGTGCGGATCCTCGATCACGCGACGCCGCACGTACATTCAAAAGCCCAACGTCACCCGGGGCAGGATCGCCGTCACCCTCCCCGCCATCACACCGCGTCCGCCAGCGTCTTGCCGTTCACCGCCTCCAACCGGGCCTTGGCGAGCACGTCCATGAGCCGCTGGGCGGCGCTGGACTTGATCTCCTCACGCGGCTCGGCGGCCAACTGGAGCACCTCCGCGAGCGCGATGGTGTTGGGCGGGCGGGCCAGGACATACCGGTCGTCGCTCTCGGCCGCGACACGGTGCAGGAGCCCCGCGCCGGCGAGCTTGTCGAGCATCTGCACGACAGCGCGTTGATCCAGCCCGGTGCGTTCGGAAACGTCGGAATGATCGGTGGTCTTCCCCGCGGCGAACTGCTCCGCGGCCACCGACATCACCAGCACCAGCCCGGCGGGGTCGAACATCCGCAGGGGCTTTACCTCCGACTCGTCGGCCATGAGCCCCAGAGTCACCAGCACGCTCTCGGTGAAACCCTGCGCCGTCGCGGTGCGGTATGTCTGCATGGAGTGGGCGATCTGCAGACCCAGCAGCACGATGAGCCACGTGACGTACAGCCAGAGCAGGAACAGGGGCAGCAACGCCAGCGTGCCGTACAACTGCGAGTACCCGGTCGAGAACTTCAGGTACGTGGTGAAGCCCCATTTGCCGGCCTCCCAGAGCGTGGCCCCGGTGATCGCGCCGACGAACGCCGGGCCGATGTGCACGCGCGTGTTGGGCACCGTGGCGTAGATGCCGAACAGCAGGATCGTGCTGATCGAGACCGACAGGACGAACCCCACCGCCGTCACCAGCGTGCGCACCAGGGGAGAGTGCTTCTTTTCCACGGGCACCGTCGCCTCGGTGACCGTCTTCGCCGGCGGTGCGTCCGGGGCCGCGGTCTGAGCGTCGGGAGATTGCACGGACCTTTCGCCGGAAACCACGCCATCGATGTACGTGACCAGCTTGCTCTCTTCGAGCCTGCTCACCCAGCTCATCACGCCCTGCGTCACGCTGAAACTCGCGAACAACAACGCGGTGCCCAGCGTGAGCACGGCCCAGTACTGCATCACCCGGCGAGTCCAGGCGCGTCCGGTGGGCGCGTTGTAGATCTGGTTGAAGGCCAGTTCGATCTCCACGAGCATCGAGATCGCCGCGTAGATCAGCATCAGGCCGCCGAAAACGCCGATCGTCCCAACCGGCAGGCCGTGGATGCGCTGCACCAGCCCGGCGATCCAGACATCCAAGTGCGTCGCCGCGGCGTCGAGTGTGCCCGAGGCCCCCGGCAGGGGCGGGCCCGCCGGCGCACCATCGGCCCCGCCGATCACGATGCGGTCGAGGCCGGCGAACTTGAGGAACGATACCACCGTGTCCGTCACGCGCTCCTTGGTCGCGAACGCGGCGACCACCACCAACCCCACCACGATGATCGGGATCAGCCCGAAGATCGTGCGGTACGTGAGAGCCGCGGCCATGCGTGTGAGCTGCGCCCGCTGTATTCCCAGCACGCACAGGTGACCCACGTGCACCAACTGACGCAGCAGGCCCGGCCGCTGCGAGATGCGCCGCAGCGAGTCCGCCAACACCGAACCGTTCTTGGTCTTCTGGGTCATTCGTGACACCTTATCGGTTGCCGGATCTCGAAGGGCCGCGTCCGGGACGCTTGCCGCCTCTTCCGCCATCTCGCGTGCCGCCGCGTGAACCTTCTCTCGAACCCTGCCTGGAGCCGGGCCTTGAATCGGNNNNCGGCCTGCGGCGAGACGCCCCGGCCTTCTGATTGGGTTTTGCGGCCTGCGCGCTCCGCGCCCGGTCGGCGCGGCGCAGGTCCTGAACCTCTTCGCGCGTCAGTTCGCGCCACTGCCCCGGGGCCAGGCCCTTCAACTCCAAGGGTCCGATCGCCACCCGCGTCAGTTTCTTGACCGGCATTCCCAGCGACTTGAGCACCTCGCGGATCTCGCGGTTACGGGCCTCGCGCAGCGTGACCCGCAGCACGGTGTTGTCGCCCTTCACGCCCCCCATCTCGATGTTCCCGCTCGAAGCCTTCACGCGCACATCCGGGCCGGTCATCCGCTGTTCGCGTCGCGCGGTGGCGCGGAGTTTCACCAGCACCGCTTCCGCCGCCGTTGCGTCGATGCGGCCCTTGACCATCACCTCGTACGTCTTGGTCACGCCGTAGCGCGGGTGGGTCAGCCGGTTGGTCAGTTCGCCGTCGTTGGTGAGCAGCACCAGGCCGCAACTCTCGTAGTCGAGTCGGCCGACCGGAAACAAACGCCCCGCCGCGGGGTGGTCGACGAGTTGCATCACCGTGGCGCGGTTGAACTCGGGTTCGTCCGCGCTCGTGACGAGCACCCGCTCGGGCTTGTTGAGCATCACGTACAGCCGCCGTTCGGGTTTGCCCACGGTGTGGCCGTCGGCCACGATCCGGTCGTGCTCCGGGTCAACGAAGACGGGCAAGCGCCTGACCACCTCGCCGTTGACCGTGACGCGGCCTTCCTCGATCATCCGCTCGCACACGCGGCGGGCCGCCACGCCCGCATCCGCAAGGACTCGCTGCAGACGCACCTTGCCGTCGGGAGATTCGTGGTCGTGATCCATAATGGAACGGTATGAACGCCGCTGAGCGTGCGCAAACGAGGGCGTCGCAATCGCCCCGACGGGGCATCGACTTCAGCAATTCACGCCAGCATCCCCCTACCAGCCCACGAGCACGCTCGCACGATCCGCTCAGACGGACCAAACCAACCCCGTTCGCGGACCCACAGGACCCCGAATGACTCATCCCTTTTCAGGCGTATTCCCGATTCATAGGAGCCAACAACCGGAGCAGTACCTTGCCATCCCCCGAATCGGGCGGTCTGACCGACCCGTCTCACAACCCCTCGCCCGCCGAAGAGACCATCGCGCAGGTCTTCGTGTCGCCCCGCGTGGTTGATCAGCGAGCCTTCGACGATCTGTCCTCCACCCTGCGCACGCTGGTGCGTGACGCCGCGTCGCAGAGCCGGGTGCTGCTCTCGACCACCGGCGAGGTGCGGGCCCTTGGCGATCAGTTGCACGCGGCGATCCGCGATCTGGACACGCGGGTGACCACCGCCGCGAACCTGATCCCCACGATCGACAAACGGGTGGGCAAGGCCGAGCAATTGCTGGCGGCGGCACGCGACGAGATCGGCGCCAAGATCACCGAGTTCCGCGCCGTCGCCGGCGGAGTCGGCGAGATCGACCGCGCGGCCGTCGCGGCGCGGGTGCGTGAGATCACGCAGGAAACCATCGCCTCGGTCATCGCCGAACAACTCGTGGGGTTCGCGCAGCGGTTGAACGAACAAACCGAAGCGCAGGCGCAGAAGCTGAGCAAGGCACGAGCGGACGCGCTCGCCGCCGTGGCGCTGGCGGAACGCACCGAGGCGCGGGCCGCGGCGGTGATCGCCGACGCGCAGCACGAGGCCGAGCGGCTCGACCGGGCGCAGGCGGCGCTCCGCGAGGCGGCGCAATCGGCGCTGGAGAAGTCCGAGGCGCTCAAGATCGCGGCCGACGAGGCGCACGCCGCGGTGCGGGCGGCGCGGGCTCAGCTCGACGACGCCACCGAGGGCATCACGAAGAAGTTGGACGACTGCCTCACCCGCGTGAGCCCGGCCATCAGCGATATCGAGGCCCGGGGCAACGGGCTGCTCGACCGCCTGCGGACCGAATTGGCGGGGATCACGGAGCACGCCGCGGCGATCGACATCGCCACGGCAGACAAGGCGGCGGCGGACCTGAACGATGCCGTGGGTCGCGCGACGGAAGCCGCGCTTGATCTGCGCGAACTCACCGCGGGCATTTCGCAGCATCGCGAGCAATCCGAGGCGGCGTCGCGAACGTTCGCCACGATGACCTCGCAGGCGCAGAACGCGGGCGAGGAGATCGGCAACCGGATTCTCTCCGCCGCGGAGATGATCGAATCGCTCTCTCGCACCGTCTCGGAACTGGAGGCGCGTCTGAACGCCGCGGCGAGTTCGGCGGAGAAGCGGATCGAGCACCTGGGCTCGGCGGCCGAGGACGCGGCGACCGCCCGCGAGGTGGGCGCGAGGCTGGCGCAACTGGTGCAGCGTGCCGACGCGCTGGGCGCGGGGCTGGACCGATTGCTCCGCGAAGCCGCACGCCGGACCGAGGCTCCGCCGGCCAACGGCTGATGCTCAGCGTGCCGAACGGATCTCGCAGCGCCAGTCCTTCGCGGTCGTGTCAAGCGATGTGCCCTTGAGGAAGACCTGGTTGCGGGGCTCGAGCCGCATGTACTTCCAATCGGTCTGGGCGCGAAGGGGCACGCCGCTGGCATCCAGGAAGATGAAGCGGTACTGCGTCCGCGCGAACTGGCTGGGAAGGTCGGAGGTCAGGCGGATCGGCACGGAGACCGACATCGGGCCCGTGTCGGTGGAGACCACCGGGGCCGAGGCGACCACCCACTGCTGCAGGGGGAGTTCGATCACGACCTTGGGGTAGTTCTCGGTGGGCAGCAGGTCCTGGCCGGGCGTGAACGGCGCCTTGACCGGGTCGTTGTTCTGGCACGCGGCCAGCATCACCAGAGGGGAGAGAACTGCCAATGCGATCAGGGTTTGGGTCTTCATGTGCGGCTCCAGAAACGAGGGAATCGATCGGTCACAACGCGGCCCGTTCAGTTTCCTGAAGGGGCGGCCGTCTGCGGTGCCGACAGCGGGGCTGGCGGCTGGGTGAGTTGAGGGTGGGAGGCCAGGTACTCCTTGAGCGCCTTGCCCTTGGGCTTGTAGGGTTCGTGCAACTGGCCAAACAATCGTGCGTACCCCGCCGTGCCCGCGAGCGGGCACACCAGCGAGTCGCCGCCCTCCAGGATGTGCTTGCGGGATTCGCCGTGCTGATCTTCCACGGTAAAGGTGATGCCCTCTTCGCGGTAGATGCTCTCCAACTCCGTCGACGTCAGGTCCAGCAGTTGGCCCGCGTCGTGGTAGCGTTTCATCGTTTCGGCGCTGGGGAACCGCACGCAGCGACCGCCCATGATGTACGGGAGCGTGTCCCCGTCGACGCGTTCGGCGGTGCGGTCGTTGGCGTACGTCGTTCTCCACGAGGAGGCCCACGGTTGGTTGGGCGTTGGGGGCAGGCGGACGTAGCGAAGCTGCATCCGCTGATCCGGGCGCGGCGGGCTCATGTCGGTCAGCACGATGCCCGACCCCGTGTCCCCCGCGACGCTCACCGAGACGGTGCAGTCCGGCTGAGTGATCGTGACCGGAACCACGTACACGCTGCGGGGCAGGAACTCGCAGTAGCGGGTGTCGGCGGAGGCGCTGGCCTTGACCAGCAACCCCGCGAGCGCCACGCCCAGGCCCGCCCACTTGGCGGTGTCGTCGTCGCTGCCGATGGCCACCGCCGTGCCGCCAATGAGCATCGCGTTGCCCAACAGGCTCTTGGCCCGCCGGACATCCTCAAGGTTGTTCCACATGAGCTTCGCGGCCATGGCGTTCAGGTCGCACGCCTGCGGGCCCACCACCGGAGCGCCGCCCGCAACGGTGAGCGACACCGTGCGTTCATCGCTCGTGACCCGCGGCTGGAACCGAGTGAACGCGTTGTCCGTGCCGTAAGCGATCTTCACCGGACCACGCTGGTAATCGATCACGAAGACCGTGTTGTACTGCCCGTCGATCAGTTGGCGAGCCAGACCTTCAAGCCTGGGGTTGACGCTCGCGGCTTCACGGAAGTTGTCCGAGGCTTCATCGTCGCGCCCGATGGCCTTGTTCGCCAGGCCGTTCATGAGATAGCCCAGCGCGAAATCCGTCTTGGCGACCACGTAGCCGTGATCGAGGTATTGATCGCCGTTCCCGGAAGCGCGTGCATCCTTGGCCGCGGCCTTGCGGGCGAGTTCTTCGCTTGTCAGGCCCCGTTCATTGTCGCTGAAGTCCTTGAGGCGGAAGAGCGAGGAAGACGCGGCGGCGCGGGCGTTGTCCCACTCGCCCCGCATGGCCTTCTGGAGCGCGATGTAGTTGTACGCCATCGCCTGCTCGAAGGGCTCGCCCTTCCAGATGCGGACCGATTCGTGGATGACGGCCGACGAAACGGTGCGGTCGGCGTTGACGCCCTGCGTGGAGAGGAGCGAGAAGGTCTGGTTGGCGACTTCCTCCGCGGCGTCGGGGCTGCCGTCGGCGAGCGTGAGGATGAGCAGCCGCATGCGGTCCAGGATGTACGCGCGGTCGGAGCGGTCGTTGGTGAGCCGCTTCTGCAGGGCCACGCGTGCGCCGCCGTAGCGGCCGACGTTGGTGGCCTCTACCAGGCGTTCGTCCAGCATGGGGGTGCACCCCGCGAGGACGGCCGCCGCGAACAGCACAAGGATGTGGGCAAGTCTCGCGTTCATCGCCGATCAGTCGTAGGACTTTCCTGCCGCGAACCGCTTGAAGCCGAAGACGTCCGCCCATTCCAGCTCGCCGCTCGCGATGTTGGTGAGGCGGTACTCGCACTCGTAGGCGTCGGTCTGGTCCACGCCCTTGGCGCGGCGGGCGGAACGGAACGTCGCGGTGAGTTCGTGCGTGGGGTTGCGTTGGCCGGCGAAATCCGCCGGGAGGTTGCCGCGCTCCTGGCCCTCGCGCAGGTGCTCGGCGGGGATCACGAAATAAACCTGCATCTGGCTCCGCATCGCCACGATGGGGAGCGAGTCGCGGACCTTGGAGATCATGTACCACTGCTCGGAAGCGGGGATCAGATCGGTGGTCAGGTTCTCGACCTTGTTGATCGCGATGACCATGGGCGGGGATGTCGGGCCGCGGCCACGCATGACGTCGCTCTCCTTGAGCTTCTCGGCCATTTCGTTGGCGGTGACCGAGAGATCGTCGGCGCGGAGGGAGGTGGTCTGCGGCCCGGCGCACGCGCCGATGATGGCGCACGCTGCGAGCACGGTCAGCGCGCGGCGTGCCACGGGATGTGGTGTGGTGTGCATGGCGTGTGGAGCCGGGGGCACGCACCCGATCACGGGGCCTGCTTGACCTCGTAGGGGCTGCTGGTCCAGATGATGCTGCCGTCGGCCATGCTGGTGAGGTTGTAGGTGATCGTGTAGTAGTTCACCTTTTCGTTGTTGCGCTCCACGCGGTACATGTCGCCGTTCAGGAAGAACGTGTACTGCGGGTTGAGGGCCGGCAGCCCGGTCTGGGAGCCGGGGGCCTGCTCGCGCGCGGCGATCTGCTCGACGCGGGAGCGGCTCTCGACCCACTTGATCTTGCTGAGCAGGCTGCGGCTCTGCATGAGCTTGGCGCGGGTGTTGTTGCGGAAGGCCTCGAAGTCGGTGGTCGAGACGATGCCGGTCTTGTTGTTGATGTCGCCGAAGACGACGGTGGAGCGGAACCCGGTGTTGAGTTCGGGCACCACGTTCAGATCAGCGGACAACTGCTCGGCGACCTGGTCGCTCGCCTCGGAGAGCGACGTCACGGAGATGCGATGATCACCGACCTCGGCCTTGGTCTTGGTGGTCTGGTCGACTCGGCCCGAGTAGTTGCCCCGCGGCGGCGCTTCGCAGGCGGACAGAAGGGCGAGCGCGATCAGAGGCGTAGCCGAAAGAACTCGTGTCATGACGGAGCGACTCCAGGGTGTGGTGGGTGGCGCGTGCGGCCCTCCCGGGCACGCAAGTTAGTGGCCACGATAATAGACGCATTGGCGGGCCTTTGGTTCCTCCTTCGCGTCCGAACTCGGGTGTTTGATGCTCTGGAAAACAACTGAATCCGGATAACTTTCCGTGTGAAATCCTAACGATTGTTCGCTTTCACCCACACCACCGCGCCGACGCGGTGATCGGTGGGCCAGACGCCTCCGCATCGCGGGCACAAACGCCAACCGTGCAGCCCGGGTGCCGCGGAGATTCGGCTTTCGCAGCAGGGGCACAACCCCGAGGCGAGCAGATCAATAGCAATCCGTTTGGAACGGTCTGCGCGATCTTCCAGGTATCGCGCCGCGATGAGAGCGCCCAAGACCATGAGCCACGACGAGACGATCACGCCGGTAACGACCATCTGTTCCGCCGGCATCGCGCCTGAGAGGAACAGCCACGCGGCGAGGATCGTGACGCCGGCGATGGTTGCATCCAGCGCGAACAGCGTCCAGGTCCACGTGCGGCGACGCGCTTCGCGCAGCCGCGACGCGAGTTGCGGGACCGTCCGTTCGGCGACCAACGGCAGGGAGTACCCCGCGGCGTCCGTGGCAAACGGTCCCATCGTGCGGTCACGCAACGGAGGCGGTGTGCGGGCGCGGAACTCGGTTTGCCACTCGTCCAACTTCCACGCCGCGCCGCACTCGGGGCACGCCCTGCACCCGTCGGGCGCGGCGGGGACTTCGCCGATGTTGTACTCGCACGCCGCGCAGAGTCCGGCGACGAGCCGCCGGGCGGGGGGGAGCAAACCGCTGCGGCTGTGCCACCCGCGCCCGCACGTGAAGGGCCAGAACACGGCCAAGCCCACGATGAACACGGCCCAGCACACGACCGCTTCGACGAAACTGATGCCGAGCAATCGGGCGGTCTGCCGGATCACCGCCTCCCCGAGAATGCCGTACAGGAGCATCGCGAGCGCCGCCATGGCGAACCTCCCGATGAACTTCATGCCTTGCTTCGTCCGCCCACCAAAGCCGGACCCACTCGGCCCTTGTGCGTTGGGCGGGCGGCGATCGAGATTCCCGAGCATGGTTTCGCGGGCGTTGCGGCTCACCTCGACGCGTTGACCTCGGTCGTCGGTGAGGTACGCAGCGGTGTCGAACAATCGTTGGGCAAACCCCTTCACTTGACCTCCGGATCGTCGCGATCTGATGCCTGCATCGGCCCGTCGGGGGATTGGTACTGGATCGAGAAGATGACGCCGAACGCCGGGTGCGTCGCTCGCACCACGTGCCGCAGCGCCTCGTACTCCGCGATGCCGGGCACCTCGCCGCGCACCCAGAGACGCTCGTCGGTCGCGGCGTACCACTCCACGGCGGCGAACCGCGGGTCGGCACGCACCGGCGCGAGCTCATGATCGATGTGGGCCTGCACCGCCCGCATCCGCCGCCATTGGAGACCGCCGGGCGAAAAGAACCAGACCCACACGCCGATCACCGGCAGCACCGCCGCGACGATGATGAGCCCGCGGCTGGGCTTCTTCACGCGGTGGCCTCCTCGGCCTCCCACGCGCCGAAGCCGCCGCGGAGTTCGCCCGCGGCGAATCGGTCGAGCGCTTCGTACACGGCCTGAGGGGTGCGGGCGTTTCGGACCGCCTCCTTGAAGGGCTTGATGCCTTCCATCTTGCCGTTCTCGAGCTTGCGCTGCAGGGGCTTGGCGAACCAGGAGACGCGCCGGTTGATCTGGAAGATCGCGAAGTGGTCGTCGCGGTACTGACGCATGAGGTCGAAGTAGCGGCGGATCATGGCGATCTGGGTTGCCACGGGAACCACGCTGGCTTCACCGCCGGATTCTGCGCCGCTCAGGTGGGCCCATGTGTCGCGGAAGATCCAGGGCATGCTCAATGCGCCGCGCCCGATCATCACGCCTTTGCAGCCAGTCTCGCGGATCATGCGAGCCGCGTCGGCGGGGGAACGCACATCGCCGTTGCCGATCACGGGGATGCGGCCGTCGACCGCTTCCACCACGCGGGCGATGCCGGCCAACTGAACCTGGCCGCTGAACTTCATCTCGGTGGTGCGGCCGTGCACGGTCACGGCGACCACGCCGACATCGGCGAGCATGCGGGCCAGGTGGGGCGAGCAGGCGGCGCCGGACTCGTAATCCGAGGTGTGCCAGCAGAGTCGCATCTTGCACGTGAGGGGGACGGGGATGCGTCCGGTGCCGATCAAGCGGGCGGTGCCGAGTCGCTGCTGCCACTGCGATTCCGACAGAGCGCAGGCTTCCAGTTCCTTCACGACGCGGGCGGCGATGGCGACGGCGCGGGAGAGGTCGGTCAGGAGCTTGCTGCCGCCGTCCTTTTTGGTCACCTTGTCCACCGGGCAGCCCATGTTGATGTCGACCACGGTGGCGCCGTGTTCGACGGCCCAGCGTGCGCCCTGGGCCATGATTTCCGGATCACTGCCGTAGAGCTGCATGCCCACAGGCTTGTCGACATCATTGGTTTGTGCGAGGTCCAGGCTCGTCGCGGTCCCGCGCAGAAGGCCCTGGGGGCTCAGCAGGTCGGTGCACGCCAGCCCCACGCCGCCGAACTCGCGGCAGATGGTTCTGAACGCCAGGTCGCAGTACCCCGCGATCGGCGCGAGGAGCAGGTTGGTGGCGAGTTGGACGGGCCCCAGGGAAAGCACGCAGCATTGTACGGAAAGGGCCGTGGGCACGTTGCGAGCCGCCGTTTCGCTCCCAAGGTTGAGTACCCTCCGGCCATGTCGTTCCACCTTTTTCAGGCCTTCGGCGTCGAACTCGAGTACATGATCGTGGATCGGGAGACGTTCCGCGTCGCGCCGATTACGGACCGGCTGCTCGAGGCCGCGGCGGCGTTGCCCGGGGCGAGCGTTGACGAAGAGGAAGACCCGGAACATCCCGGCAGCGTGGAGTTGGGCGACGCGGCGTGGTCGAACGAGCTGGCCCCGACGATGGTGCCGGACCGGGACATGAAGTTGTGGCCGCACGGGTACAGCGAGGTGTACGGCGCGTTCAACCGCATCTTTGACTGCCGCGGGCATGGCTGGTCGAACTTGCAATCGGCGCACCTGAACCTGCCGTTCCAGATCGACGAGAGCGCCGACACGCCGGAGGGCGAGTTCGGCCGGCTGCACGCGGCGATCCGGTTCCTGCTGCCGATCATGCCCGCGCTGTCGGCCTCTTCTCCGATCATGGACGGACGCCCCACCGGGCTCATGGACAACCGGCTGGAGGTGTACCGCCACAACGCGCGGGCGGTGCCGATCGTCTCGGGGCGCGTGGTGCCGGAGGCGGTGTTCACGAAAAAGGACTACGACGCGACGATCTTCCAGGCGATCTACGCGGCGCTCGCGCCGCACGACCCGCAGGGCGTGCTGCGGCACGAGTGGGCCAACTCGCGGGGCGCGATCGCGCGGTTCAGCCGCAACACCATCGAGGTGCGGGTGCTGGATGTGCAGGAGTGTCCTTCGTGCGATCTGGCCGTGCTCGCGGCGATCACGTCGGCGATCCGCGCGGTGTGCGAGGGTCGGCTGGGAGATCTCGCAGAACTGCGGACCTGGGGCGTGGAGCCGCTGCACAGGATTCTCATGAGCGTCATCCGCGACGGCGACCTGGCGAAGATCCAGGACGCGGCGTACCTCAAGGCCCTGGGCTACCCCGGCGCGGCGTGCACAGCGGGGGAGTTGTGGCGGCACCTGACCGCACGCACGCTCGCGGGTGACGCGGCGCTGCACGCCGAGGTGAACCCCGCGCTGGGCGTGATACTCGAGCACGGGTGCCTGGCGAGGCGGATCATCGCGGCGACGGGGGCGAATCCGGACGACGCGACCATCGAGCGCGTCTACAGGCGGCTTGGAGAGTGCCTCGCGAACAACACGCCGTTCCTGGTTTGAGCGTCGCATCACCTGACTCCCCCACCGCCGCTTTGGCGCCGGCAGTTAGAATCGCTACGGGCCGGATTGCCGCGGCCCTGCATCCAACAATCCCCCGCACTTGCCCAGCTCCGCACGACGCCCTTCCGCCGCCTACCGCAAAGCCGCACTCCGCGCTGATCTGCGCCGCTGCACCATTGACGGGGTCTTCTACTGCGTGATGGTCGGGATCGCGGAGATGTACTTCGCGAAGTTCGTGAGCTTCCTGGGGCTGGGGCCGTTGGCGACGGGCCTGATCGCGACGGTGCCGATGGTGCTGGGCGCGGCGTTCGGGATCCCGGGGCAATCGGCGCTGCGGCGGGTGGGGTCTTTCCCCAAGTTCGTCGCGGCGTTCGCGACGCTGCAGGCGTCGGTGCTGATCCCGATGGCGGCGTTGGCGCTGTTCGGGCCGATGTACCTGCCGTACCTGCGCGAGCACGGGTTGACGTGGGTGCTGACCGTGGCGGTGTTCACGCTGGCGACACTGTACTTCGCGGGCTCGCTCGGGCCGGGCGCGGCGTGGATGACGCTGGTGGGGATCATCTTCCCGGCGCGGCTGCGGGCGAGTTACTTCGCGCATCGCTCGCGGCTTCAGCAGGCGGCGACGCTGGGCGGGCTGCTGCTGCACGGGGTGATGGCGGACGGGATCGAGAAGTTGTGGAGCAGTGTGCCGGCGCTGGCGGGGTCGCGGTTTGATCCTGCACTCACGACGTTCGCGGCGGCGTTCCTGATCGGCGGGGTGTGCCGCGCGGTGTCGGCGGCGAACCTGCTGCGGTATTCGGAGGCGGCGATGCCGCCCTCGCAGCAGCAGGCGGTGGGCGCGCGGGAGTTGCTGCGGAGATTCTCGCACGGCAACGACGGGAAGTTCATCCTGTACGCCCTGTGCGGGGGCTTTGCGCTGCAGATCGGGCAGCCGTTCGTCAACCCGTTCGTGCTCGGGCAGTTGCAGGCGACGGGGCTGGTGTACAAGTGGGCGTCGATGCTGGGGACCAACGCGCCGTACTCGCTGCTGCTGGCGGCGGTGTACCTGGGGCGGGTGCTGAGCCTGCCGTGGGCGGGGCGGATGGCGAACCGGTGGGGCTCGGTGCGGCTGCTGTGGATCGGGGGGTTGATGCTCCCGCCGATGGCGCTCTTCTGGCTGTGGACGAGCGACTTCGGGGTGCTGCTGCTGGGGCAGATCGCGACGGGCGCGGCGCTGGCGATCTGGGACCTGGGCGTGTTCCTGATGAACTACGAATCGGT
>JBGAMO010000283.1:0-2282 GCA_044222845.1 Phycisphaerales bacterium | reverse complement strand
CGATGAACCGGGACAGGGGCGAGTATTGCCTGGTGCCCACGTTCCGCCTGCCGACGCTCATTCACACTCGATCCGCCAACTCCAAGTGGCTGTATGAGCTTTCCAACTGCAACCCGCTATGGGTGAATCCTGAAGACGCCCGGCGTATCGGCGTGGAGCTCGGCGACCTCGTGCGTGTCTCGACGGAGATCGGCCACTTCGTCAACCGCGTTTGGGTGACCCAGGGGATGCGCCCGGGCGTGGTCGCGTGCTCGCATCACCTGGGGCGCTGGCGCTTGTTCGAGGATGTCGGGACCGATCGCTGGGCCAGTGCGCTGGTTTCGCGCGAGGAAGTCGCGCCGGGCCAGTTCCATTTCCGACGCCTGGCGGATGTCGGCCCCTTCAAGAGCAGCGACCCGGATTCCAAGCGAATCTGGTGGACCGATGGCGGCGTTCATCAGAATCTGACCTTCCCGGTCCATCCCGATCCGATCTCGGGCATGCACTGCTGGCACCAAGCCGTTCGCGTTGAGCGAGCCGCCCCGGGCGACCACTACGCGGATGTCTTCGTTGACACCAACAAGTCGATGGAGGTCTACAAGCGTTGGCTGGGAATGACGCGCCCCGCGCCGGGGCCCGGCGGACTGCGTCGCCCCCTGTGGATGGCACGGGCGGTCCGACCCTCGGACGACGCCTACCGGATCGGATGATCCCGTGATTCGCCGCGCCGGCACGGAACCCACCGCGGAACTCCCGCGCCCTTCGTGCTATGGTTGGCCCTTGCATTTCCCGGGAGTTTCGGGTTGACCATCGACCAGGCATCGGTAGTCGCGCTGATCGGTCTCGTGGCGGGAACGCTGGGCGGCATCGCCGGCGTGGGCGGCTCGGTGCTCATCCTCCCGGCGCTGCACGTTGTGTTCTCGCCCTTCCTGTTCGGCGCGTCGTCCGACCCTCAGATCCATCACGCGTATATGGCGGCCGGGATGACGGTGAACGTCGCGGTGTCGATCCCCGCGGCGTGGCGTCACCACGACGCGGGCGCGGTGAGCACCGGCATCCTCTCGCGCCTGATCCTGAGCCACCTCTTGGCGATCATCACGGGCGTGCAAATCTCGAACATGCTCTCCGGCGGGGTGCTGCAGGTGTGCCTGGCCGTCGCACTCATGCTGTACTGCTTCTGGAATCTCCGCATGCTGGCGCGTCCGCGTCGCCGGACCTTTGACGGCAAGGGGCGAGTGGAGCGATCGAGCACGCCGCGACTGGTGTTCTGCGGGTTCAGCACCGGACTCCTGGGCGGCCTGCTCGGGCTGGGGGGCGGGTTCCTGCTGGTTCCGCTCCTGCAGCTCATCTGCAACCTGCGATTGAAGAACGCGATCGCGACCAGCTCCGCGGTTCTGTGCATCACGGCGGGCGTGGGGTCGGTCCTGAAACTCGCCACGCTCTATCAGCACGGTCAGTCGATCATGTACGCGCTCTCGCTGGCGGCGTGCATGGCCCCGACCGGCGTTCTCGGCGGCTGGCTGGGCGCCAAGTGGGTTCACAAGATGCCCGTGAGCGCCGTTCGCCTGGTCATGACCGGACTGATCATGCTCGCGGCGACAAAGATCCTATGAAATGCAAGGCCGAATGCCGGGTCAGTATGGAGTGGCGGCGTATTCGCTCGGGGCGGGCGTGGGATCGGGCGAGCCGAACTGCCCGACGCGCAGCGGCTGGTGGCATCGCGAACACTCGAACCTCGTGAAGACCTCGATTCCCGGCGCGGTCGCCTCTGATCGGACCAGGTCGAACGCCTCGCTCCAAGTCGGCGGCGTTGACGCCGTCGAAGGATGACCCTGCCCGGAGCGGTCCATCTCCTTCAGGAACGCGTACAACTCCTTGGCCTCTGCTTCCTCCATCGTGACGCGCGGCATGGGCCCTGTGCCCTTCTTCAGGATTTCCAGGAAGGTGGGCTCGTCGACGCGCTGGGCGACGTGCGTGAGGTCCGGGCCGAGATATCCGCCGAAGCCATAGAGCTGGTGGCAGACCAGGCAGTTCTGGGCTCGCCAGTGCATGAAGCCCGCGCCGGCGACGGGAGAAAGTTCGGTGAAAGCGCTCGGGTCGCCCTCCGGGTCGTCGCGATAAACGACGATTCCGAGCGCAAAGAAGCACGCCGCCGTGAGGGCGAACACCAGGGCACGCGGCGAGAATCTGGACTGCTGGGAGTTCATCGCTGGGAACACGTCGGCGGCCGAGGACCGCAAACCATATGCGAACGAGCTCCGACAACACACCATCATCGGTGGAACGTGGTATCAAAATAATCG
>JBGAMO010000114.1:0-15023 GCA_044222845.1 Phycisphaerales bacterium | reverse complement strand
GGTGGCGGGGGGGGGCGCGGCGGATATCAAGCACAACGGCGCGGGAGATCGCGTGGCGGTCTGCTGCGGCGACGGGTCGGCGCAGGTGTGGCGTCGCACCGGACCGGGGCGTTGGGAGCTTGATTGGGCGGCCGCGGTGTCCGACCGGCCGCTCTCGGCGTGCGCGTGGGAACCGGGCGGCGAAGCCCGGATCGCGGCGGCGGATCAGGCGGGGCGTTTGTACTGCCTGGAGCCGGGTTCGGGCTGGACGGCGGCGGTGTTGAGGCCTGGGATCGATGCGCCCAGTCACCTGGAGTTCACTCTTGACGGCGCCGGGCTCACCGTGTGCGGGCGGCTGTGCGCGGGGGCGGTGCTGGAGACCGGGCTGCCCGCGGCGGGTGCGGCGCTGCTGGAGCGGCGGGCGCTGGTGCGCGGCGCGCGGGCGGCGGCTGACGCGCTGTTCGAGCGGCTGTGGGTGCGGGAGGCGGTGCTGGACCACCTGGACTCGGCGAGGTTCGCGCAAGAGGCAGAGGAGGGCGGGTATTCGGATGAACTGGTGCGTGCGCTGCGGGCCGAGTGCGCGGCGCGGGGCGATGAGCTCAACTATCTGAACAGTGACGCGGTGGCGGACACGCTGGGCCCGGCGCGGGCGGCGGAGAGTTACGCGAGGTCGCTTGCGACCATGGAGGCGGTGGTGCGGCAGGCCCCTGGGGAGCACGCGTACTTCAACACGCTGGGGGCGGTGTACTACAGGGCGGGGCGGTTCGATGAGTGCGAACGCGTGATGCGGCGGTGCATGGAGATGCGTGAACGCGAGGCCCGCGCGCCGTTCCCGGGGGACGTGCTGCTGCTCGCCGCGGCGTTGGGGAGGCGGTTGCCTCGGGAGGCGTGGGGGGAGGCCGAGTCTTTGTTGGAACGCGGGCGGGAGCAGATGAATGCGCAGGGGTTGATGGCGGACCCGGAGGTGGTGACGTGGTTCAGGGAGGCGGGGGCGGTGCTGGGTCGATAATCCAAGAAGAACAAAATTCTGAGGATGCGGGCGTTCGGCGGCCGCGGCGTCGCATGGTGTGCGGGTGGGATTGTCCCTCCCGGCAACGAATAAAGGAACACATCATGAACGCGCGGAACAGGATCGGATTGGCATTGGCGTTGACACTCGCGGCGGGCCTTGCGGCGGCGGCGCCGGTCGGAACGGTGTTCACGTATCAGGGAGAACTCAGGTCGGGCGGATCGGCGGTGAGCGACACGGCGCACGATGTGCGGTTCCGTCTGTTCAACGCGCAGACCGGGGGCTCGCCGGTGGGGCCGACGCTGCAGGCGACGGTGACGCCGGTGGGCGGGCGGTTCGCGGCGGGGCTGGACTTCGGCAACGTGTTCGGCAACCAGGCGATGTGGATGGAGATCTCGGTGCGGGAATCGGGGACGGGGAGCGCGTTCGTGACGCTCGATGGTCGCCAGGCGTTGACGGCCGCGCCGTTCGCATCGTTCGCGCTTTCGGGTAATCCGGGGCCGGCGGGGGCGACGGGGCCAGCGGGGCCGACGGGGCCAGCGGGAGCGGCGGGGGCGACGGGACCGGCAGGGCCGGCGGGCGCTGCGGGGGCGCAGGGGCCCGCGGGTATGCAAGGGCCGGCGGGACCACAAGGCCCGGCGGGAGAGCGGGGCACTGCGGGTCCGACCGGGCCGACCGGGCCGTCGGGCGTGTCACCCTTCGTGCCGCTCAGCGGTGGCAACGCGTGGTTCAACGGCAATATCGGGTTGGGCACACCGACGCCGGCGCGTCCGCTCTCGTTCGCGAACACGCTGGGCAAAAAAGTCTCGTTGTACGGGCAGGGGAACAACTGTTATGCGCTGGGGATCTCGGGCGGGCTGCTGGAGATCGGGAGCGACGGCGCTCTCAGCGCGGTTGCGCTGGGGAACTACGGCAACGCGGACGGCTCGTTCACGGAGGCGATGCGGGTGAACGGGTGGGGCAACGTTGGCATCGGCACGACGAACCCGGTGGCAAAGCTGGATGTGATCGGCGTCGCGAAGTCACAGGCACTGCGTGTGACGACCGACGCGGCGGCGGGGACGTTCATGAGGTGCATCGACTATCTGGGCAACGCGGAGTGGTCGCCGCTGCATGGTTCGGACATGGTGCCCGAGTCGGTGACGAGCCAGCAGTTGGCGAGCGACGCGACGTCGCTGGGAAAGGTCTCGGGTGGATTGCTGGGCACGATCGGGAACTACGTGACCTTGACAGGGGGATTCTCGGTCCGGAACTTCGCCGCGGTGGACTCGATCTTGATGGCTTCCAGCCTTTCGAACGGCTTCCTCGGCGTCTTGGGCGATGGCGGCCAGGGGAACCACTCGATCGTGTCGCTGTCGGCGCTGGCGGGGGCGCATGGAAACGGCGTTGTCACGGTGTACAACTCGTTGGGGTATTCGAGCGCGCAGATGTATGTCGCGACGGGGGGAGTGGGCGGGGTGGTCGTGGCGGACGTCAAGAACTTCCGGGTGCCCAACCCGGACGACGCGGCTACGGACATCGTGTATGCGTGCATCGAAGGGCCGGAGGCGGCGATGTACCTGCGGGGGACGGCGACGCTTGAAGGGGGCGTGGCGGAGATTTCGCTGCCGCGGCACTTCACGGTGCTGGCGGACGCCGTGGGGATGACGGTGCAGGTGAGTCCGTCGTCGGCCGAATCGCTGGGGCTGGCGGTGACGCGCAAGACTGCGGACGGATTCCGGGTGGAGGAACTGTTCAAAGGGCGCGGGACGTACGAGTTTGACTGGGAAGTGAAGGCGGTGCGGCGGGCGCACCGCGGCTATCGACCGGTCCGCGCATGGGACGAAACGCTGCCCGATTCAGCGGCGTCGCGTGAGCAGATGTGGGAAGCGAGGATGAAGACAATCCGGGAGGGGCGGACGCTGTCTGGGCGAGAGGCGACTGGGGAGGAGACTGCGGGTGAGTGACGCCGGGCAGACCCACAGACCCGCCGCGTGAACGGGGCTCGCGCCGGGGGATCGCAGCCGCGATTCCCCGGCGCCGCTTCATGCAGCGGCGTCGCGTCGCTGCTCAGGCGACTAACTTCATCGTCACCCGGTTGGCGTCCTTGATCTTGGCGAGTTCAAAGTCCGTGGCGTTGTCGATCGTGGTGCGGGCGATGGCGGTGCAGGCTTCGCGGGTGAAGAAGCCCTGGTGCGACGTGATGAGCACGTTGGGGAAGGTGAGCAGCCGCGCGAAGACATCGTCCTGGATGACGACGCCCGAGAGGTCCTTGAAGAACAGGTCGCCCTCTTCTTCGTAGACATCCAGGCCGACGGTGCCGACGCGCCCGCTCTTGAGGGCGGCGATGAGGGCGCGGGTGTCGATGATGCCGCCGCGGCTGGTGTTGATGATCATCACGCCGTTCTTCATGGCGGCCAGGGCCGCGGCGTTGATGAGGTGCTTGGTGCGGGGGGAGAGGGGGCAATGCAGGGTGATGATGTCGGATTGGGCGTAGAGGTCGTTGAGCGCGACGTATTCAACTCCCATCGCGGTGCACGCGGGGTTGACGTTGGGATCAAAGGCGAGCACGCGGCAGCCGAACCCGCCGAGGATCCTGCACACCACCTCGCCGATCTTGCCGGTGCCGACCACGCCGGCGGTCTTGCCGTGCATGTCGAACCCCATCAGGCCGCCGAGGGCGAAGTTCTGCTCGCGCACGCGGTTGAAGGCGCGGTGGAACTTGCGGTTGAGCGTGAGCATCAGGCCCACCGCGTGCTCGGCGATCGCGTACGGCGAGTACGCCGGCACGCGCAGCACCGTGATGCCCAGCCGGTCGGCCTCGGCCACATCGACGTGGTTAAATCCCGCCGATCGGAGCACCAGTAGCCGCGTGCCCGAGGCGTGCAGTGCGCGGAGCACCGGGGCCGAGGCGTCATCGCCCACGAAGATGGAGACCGCCGGGCAGCCGCGGGCGAGGTCCGCGGTCTGTTCGGAGAGTTCCGTGCGGAGGTGGACCAACTCGTGGCGGCCCGCGTTGGCTTCCTCAAGGAACGGCTTTTCGTACGACCGGCTGGAGTACACGGCGATCTTCATACGGCAACGTTCCTTCGATTCCGGTCCCATGTTGGATGTACCAGCGTACACCCGTGTGCCGGCACCACGGGGCGAACCTGCGTCGCAAGGGGAGAGCGGAAGAGTTCAAGCGGGCGCGCCGATACCGATCAATGTCCGAACGAAGTCTTGGAAATGGCCGTCGCTCACGCGGGGCCTTGATTCGTCCGATCAGCCCTGACGCGGCACAGAGGGCTCTGTGAGGGGCCTCTGCGCTCGGGTGTGGGCCGATGGCGGCGCTCGAGCGGTGCGGATGCCCGTCGGCCGTATTCAGTTCCCCGTCACGGGGGTACTAATCTGCTCAATAGGTTCCGAGCGCGGGGCGGGAATCGCCGAATACCAATAGCTCCTACCATCTGCCCCTTCCGTAATCCCAGAGGATCGATCCCCATGCGACTTTCGAAGCACAGCTTTTTCAGTCTCGCCGCTGTGGCGGGCGTTTGCGGGCTCGCCGCGGCACAGTTGGTGACGCCCCCCCCGGCCACCAACCCGGCGATCGATGAGCACATCCCCAAGGCCCCTCCTCCGCCGCCGGCCCCCCCGCCGACGACCCCCCCTCCGGTGACGCCCAAGCGCGCCGTGAAGGAGCCGATCCCGGATCTGCCCTGGAAGGAATGGGAGCGTGAGTCGTCGGGCGCGGTGCTGCCGATCGGCGAGCCGCTGGAACTGGCGGCGCTCCGCCGCAACCCGTACGTGGCGCCGGAGATGATGTCGAAGATCGAGGCGTACCTGCCCGAGCGGCTGCAGTCGATGCGCCGGATCGTGATCGACAACCTCGACCTGGTCGAGAAGATCGACGACGGCATCTTCGAGAAGACCCAGTTCATGGGCGCGGACGCCAAGACCAACATCGGCGAGCTGGTGAAGGTGACCAAGCCGTTGCAGATCACGGGGATGGCGCTGGACCTGAAGAACAAGGGCATCATCGACGACAAGGCGATGGGCTACAACTCCAAGATCACGACGCAGTACACCAAGAACATCTTCCCGCCGCTGCCGGCGGACGCGACCACGGAGGCCAAGAACAAGCGCACGAACGATGCGCTTCGGGTGGTCTTCAAGAGCGCGATCGATGAGCAGATCTGGGCGTACGACGATCTGTGCGCGTTCGCGGCGTCTGAGTTCCCCTCGGTGAACGCCAAGGCGCCCCGGGCCGAGAAGATCAAGGCCGTGAAGGCCGAACTGCTCAAGCTCCCGATCGAGAAGCGCAAGGAAACGCTCCGCAAGGTCGCGGGTCTGCCCGCGCCGGACGCCAAGCCCGCGGCGAAGCCGGCCGACGCGAAGCCCGCCGAGAAGAAGTGATCTTCGGATAGACTCAGACACACACGAGAACGCCCGGCCGAACGGCCGGGCGTTTTCTATTGTGCTTTGCACGGCATGAAAAAACCCGGCCCAAAGGGGCCGGGTTTGGATTTGATGGAGGATCAGGGACTGGCCGGGATCAGCAGCCGCCGTCCCAGCGGATGAAGAAGGCGTCGACATCGGCGCCGTCGACCCCGCCGTCGCCGTTGAAGTCGCCGCTGGGCAGGCCCTCGCCCCACGCGGCGAAGAATGCGTCAACGTCGGTTCCGTCGACGCCGCCGTCGAGGTTGAAGTCGGCCGGGCAGCAGGTGCCGTCGATCTCGACGATGCCGATGAGGCGCGATGTGACGGGCAGATCGTTCCACAGGCCGTTTGCGGAAGTCTGGGCGTAGTCCTCGTTGCCGCTGTTGTTGGGCTCGGCGGGCGCGAACTTCGTGAAGCTCACGGTCTCGCCGTTGGCCCACTTGAAGTTGGACTCCAGGTCCGCATCTGTGAATCCGATCCACGCCGGGCCGCTCGCGAGGCCGGCGACGAAGTCGTTCTCGATCTCGTTGTTGATGGTGGCGAGGTTGCCGCCCAGGAAGCGGGCGCCGGCTTGGGACTCGGGCCAGTTGGCGGATTCCATGATGTAGTAGAAGCGGCTGTTGACGGGGTTGCAGATCGGGCCGGCGAGGGGCTGCGCGGCCTTGATCTCGACGCAGCCGAAGATCTCGCCGATGGCCGGCGGGTTGGCCAAGTCCTTGACATCGTTCCATGTGCCGTTGTTGTACATCATCACGTAGTCTTCATCGCCGCTGTTGTTGGGCTCGCCGCCGCTCCAGTTGCGGTACGCGGAGGTGCCGCCGCTGGCCCAGACGTACGAGCCTTCGGTGGCGACGTCGTTGAGGCCCAGCCAGATGCGGCCGAGCGGGCCCGCGAAGTTGGAGCGCAGGAAGTTGTTCTCCGCGGCGTTGTCGACGGTGGCGAGGTTGCCGCCCAGCGACTGGGCGTAGGCCTGTGCCTGCGTCCAGGTGGAGTTGCTCAGGCCGTAGTACACGTTGCCGGTGGTGGGATCAACGATGGGGCCGCGGATGATGTAGGGGCGGGTGATCTCGATGACGCCCTGCACCTCCGCGCAGGCGACGTTGGGGACGTCGTTCCACAGAGGGGAGCCGGGGTAGAGAACGGCGTAGTCCTCATTGCCGGAGTTGTTGGGTTCGCCCGGGCTCCAGTTGGTGTACCCGGGGGCTTCGCCGCTGGCCCAGACGAAGGCGCCTTCGGTGGCGGCGTCGTTGAAGCCCAGCCACATCGCCGTGGTGAAGGGGCTGAATGTTGATGCGAGGTAGGCGTTCTCCGCGGCGTCGTTGACGGTGACGAGATTGGCGCCCATGTCGGCGGCGAGGTACTGGGCGGTGGTCCAGGAGGTGGCGGACAGGATCTTGTACTGATGGCGGTTGGCGGGATTCACGACGGCGGCGGTGGCGTAGCTGGGGATGATCTTGCTGATGGAGATGTTGCCGGTGCCGCCGGCGGTGCTGCTGTAGCTTCCGATCCGGATCGCGTACTGCTGGCCGGGGACCGCCGCGAAACAGACACGCGACTGCCGGTCGCACGCGTCGTCGCTGCAGGCCACGGCGGGGGCGGTGGGGCAACCGCACCCCTGGAAGACGTCGAGCACGGTATCGAAACCGGCCTGCCCGCAGGTGGTGATCACGTAATCGCCGGGGGCGTTGGGGGTCCAGCAGTACCAGTTGTCGCGCGAGATGGAAATGCAGCTCGCCACGCCGGAGGTGGTGGAACAGTTGGTGTCGAAGGGGAACAGGCCTTCGCCGGAGATGCCGACGGGGCTGGCGCACTCGTCGCCGCCCTGCACGCGGGCGACGAGTGTGAAATCGCCGGTGCCGATCGAGGAACTGTAGTGCGACACCCGGAGCAGGACCGATTGGGAGGCCGCGAGGTTCACCTGGATGCGTGAGTCGCGGTTTCCGGCGCCGTCATCATCGCAAACGATCTGGGCTCCGCCGCACGCGGTGTACGCGCTGAGCACGGTATCGATCTGATTCGCCGCGGTGCGTGACCCGGCGGTGGTGAAGACCACGGTGCGGGGGCAACCGTCGTTGGTGAAGCGGTACCAGACATCGCGGTTGCCGCCCGAACTGCCGCAGGTCGCCGAGCCGTCGTTGGTGGCGGTGGTGAGATTGCCGGTGACGGACGATTCCTTGGCGAGTGGGGCGGCGGCGCTGCAGTTGTTGTTGGCGGGCTGGGCGATCGCCGTGGCGGCGAGTGCGCCGACGGCCAACGCCGCGACGCGGGCGGGGCGCAGTGATAGAGCGGGTCGTTGAGGTATCAGGTTTATCACGAGTTCTCTCCGGTGTGTGCGAGGTGCGCGGAATGGCGCACGCTCATCCCCCAAGCCCGTTGGCGCCGCCCCCGACGAGGAACGGAAAACGCCGGCAGGCGGGGCGGCACATTAGGCAGTTCTATCTATCGACGGTGGGAAGTCCGGCGGGGGTTATTGCTGAGTTTCGATGGGGCCGGGGGATGTGCCGGGAAAGGCGGGCGGAGAAATGGCGGGACTGTCGCGGGTGAGAGTCGGCGTTGTCGGAAGCCACGCCGCGAGCGGACCATCAACTCGCTTTGGGCGATCGAACGGTGATCAGGGAAGGGTGTTTACGTGCTTGGAGGCAGAGACGCACGGCGTGCCGGCAATTGAGATGTTGGGCGGGAGGGACGTCCGCGCGACTGGAAGTGCGACAAGGGAATCGGCGGGACGGGGGAGCCTACCCTATCCAATGGGAACCGCAACTCGCTCCGCCGCCAAGATCGTGTTCGACGGGATTACGTTCGACGACGTGCTGCTGCTGCCGCGGCGCTCGGCGGTGATGCCCGCGGAGGCGGATGTCTCGACCCAACTGACCAGGACGATCCGGCTGAACATCCCGCTGATCTCGGCGCCGATGGACACGGTGACGGAGTCGGCGCTGGCGATCGCGCTGGCGCAGGAGGGCGGGATCGGGATCATCCACAAGAACCTGAGCGTGGAGGCCCAGGCGCGCGAGGTGGCGAAGGTGAAGCGGTCGGCGAACGGCGTGATCGCCGACCCTCTGACGCTGGGGCCGACGGACACGGTGACCCGCGCCAAGGAACTGATGCGTCAGCACAACGTGAGCGGGTTCCCCGTCACCGAGGACGGGGCGTCGACGCTGCGGGGCAAGGGCAAGGTGCTGGGCATCGTGACGCGGCGCGACCTCAAGTTTGTGGAGAGCGACGACACGCGGGTGGGCGACATCATGACGTCCAAGGACCTGGTCACCGCCCCGGCGGGGTCGACGCTGGCGCAGGCCGAGGTGATCGCGAGCAAGAACAAGGTGGAGAAGATCATCCTGGTGGACGACCGGTTCAACCTGGCCGGGCTGGTGACGATGCGTGACATCGAGCGGCTGAGCCAGTTCCCGCGGGCGTGCGCGGACGGGCGCGGGCGGCTGCGGTGCGGCGCGGCGGTGGGGGTGGATCAGTACGAACGGGCCGCGGCGCTGCTGGGGGCCGAGGCGGACGTGCTGGTGGTGGATACGGCGCACGGCCACAGCGAGAACGTGCTGCGGACGGTGCGGACGATCAAGGACATGCCCGAGGTTCGCCAGCGCGGGGTGCAGGTGATCGCGGGGAACATCGCGACGGGCGAGGCGGCGCTGGACCTGATCGAGGCGGGCGCGGACGCGGTGAAGGTGGGCATCGGGCCGGGCTCGATCTGCACGACGCGGGTGGTGACGGGCGTGGGCGTGCCGCAGATCACGGCGGTGATGAACGTGGTGGAGGCGCTGCGTGACACGGGCGTGCCTGTGATCGCCGACGGGGGCATCCGCCACAGCGGGGACATCCCCAAGGCGCTCGCGGCGGGGGCGCACAGCGTGATGATGGGCGGCCTGTTCGCCGGGCTGGACGAGAGCCCCGGCGAGGTCGTGATCACGCACGGGCGGCGGTACAAGAGCTACCGCGGCATGGGCAGCGAGGGCGCGATGAACGCGGGGAGCGCGGACCGGTACCGGCAGTCTGAAAAGGTGGGCAAGCAGAAGTTCGTGCCCGAGGGTGTGGAGGGGCTGGTGCCGTACAAGGGCGCGCTGGCGGACTTTGTGTACCAGATGGTGGGCGGGCTGCGGAGCGCGATGGGGTATTGCGGGTGCCGGACGGTCGAGGAGTTGCGGGAGAACGCACGGTTCTGCCGCGTGAGCGGGGCGACGGTGGTGGAGAACCACCCGCACGACATTCTGATCACGAAGGAGAGCCCGAACTACATGGCGGGGAAGGAGTGAGAGGCGGGATTCGGGGCGAGGCGTTCGTGACGCGTCAAGCGCGTGTGGTCTCGCCGTACGCTTGGCGATGAGCGTGCACGAGCGATTCGATCTTGCCAAGTGGGTGGCGGAGTGCGGGCTTGGGCCTTTGGAGGGCGAGGCTCACGCGTGGGCCGCGGCGCAGACGGGGCCGGCGGATGATCCGCAATCCGAGCCGATCGAGGAAGGGCTGCCGGTGGGCGGCGTGTGCGGGCCTGGAGATCTGGCGGTGATCGAGCAGATCCGGGCGGGGCTGGGCGTGGGCACGCTGGGGCCGGCGACGCCGACCGATGTCTTTGTGTGGGCGCTGGGGGAGCCGTCGCGGCGGGAGGCGACGAAGATCGGCGGGGCGCCGTATCGGCCCGCGTCGGCGCCGTGGCCGAAGAGCAACGACGGAGCGCCGATGGAGTTGCTGGCGCAGGTGTGCTTCGCGGATTCAAAGGATGTGGTGTCGTTGCCGGGCGGGATGTTTCGCAAGCAGCGGGGGTTGCCGGGGGATGTGCTGCTGGTCTTCGCGCCCGGAGACTACCTGGCGGATTGGGACGATGATGATCAGCAAAGCCTGGTGTTCGAGTGGCAGCCGCTGGGGCTGACCGACCTGGTGCGCCCGGGCGATGCGCCGCCGGGGCGATTGACACCGGTGCACGGGCAGATTCATCGGACGGCGGACTTTGACATGCCGCCGGACGGGCACCCGATCTACAACCTGTATTCGGGCAAATCGGTGGGGTTGATCAGCGGGACGAAGATCGGGGGCGTGCCGTCGTGGGGTCAGGGCGATCCGGGGTTGCCCGGGGCGCACCTGTGCACGATCGGGTCGGTGAACCCGGTGAGCAAGCGGTATCCGCTGCTGAATGTGGCGGCGGCGCCGGAGCGGAAGTTTGGAGTTGAAGGGAACTTCCTGATAATGGGAGACATGGGGTCGCTGTACTTGTTTGTGGATGGGAAGGGGCGGGTGCGGTGGACGGTGCAGGGGGGGTGAGGGGCGCGCGATGACAGCATGTGTCGTTGATTGCGACATCACGCGGCGCGAGTCACGGCGTGTAGGTGTGCGCTGTTGATGGCCAGGGCGGCCAAGCTGCTTTTTCAGAGTTGCTTCAGAACTCGGCCTGCTTGGGAGCGCGGGGGAAGGGGATGACGTCGCGGATGTTCTGCATGCCGGTGACGAAGAGGATGAGGCGCTCAAAGCCCAGGCCGAAGCCCGCGTGCGGGACGGTGCCGTAGCGGCGCAGGTCGCGGTACCACCAGTATTCCTTGGCGGGGAGCTTCATCTCCTCGATGCGGCGGTCGAGGTAGTCCAGGCGTTCCTCGCGCTGGCTGCCGCCGATGATCTCGCCGATCTTGGGGACGAGCACATCCATCGCGGCGACGGTGTCGCCGGGGGCGCCGTCGGTGCCGGGATCGTTGAGGCGCATGTAGAAGGCCTTGATCTGCTTGGGGTAGTTCATCAGGATCACGGGCTGCTTGAAGTGCTCCTCGGTGAGGTAGCGCTCGTGCTCGGTCTGGAGGTCGCTGCCCCACTTGACCTGGTACTCGAACTTCTTGCCCTTGGCCATGGCGTCCTGGATGATCTTGACGGCCTCGGTGTAGGGCAGGCGGCGGAAGGGGGTGTCGAGCACGTGCTTGAGGCGGGCGAGCAGGCCGGGCTCGATGCGCTCGTCGAAGAACTTCATGTCGTCGGGGAGCTGGGTGAGGGCGGCGTTGACGCAGTACTTGATGAACTCCTCGGCGATCTGGCTGTCGCGCATGAGGTCGCAGAAGGCCATCTCGGGCTCGATCATCCAGAACTCGGCCAAGTGGCGGGCGGTGTTGCTGTTCTCGGCGCGGAAGGTGGGGCCGAAGGTGTAGACGTTGGAGAGGGCGCAGCAGTAGGTCTCGACGTTCAACTGGCCGGAGACGGTGAGGTGCGATTCCTTGCCGAAGAAGTCCTGGGTGTAGTCGCACTTGCCCTCGGGGGTCCTGGGCAGGTTCATCTGGTCCAGCGTGCTGACGCGGAACATCTGGCCCGCGCCCTCGCAGTCGCTGCCGGTGATGATGGGGGTGTGGACCCAGAAGAAGCCGCGTTCGTGGAAGAAACGGTGCACGGCCATCGAGAGGCAGTGGCGCACGCGGGCGACGGCTCCGAAAGTGTTGGTGCGGACGCGCAGGTGCGCGACCTCGCGGAGGTACTCGAAGGTGTGGCGCTTGTTCTGGACGGGGTAGGTGTCGGGGTGCTCGACCAGGCCGGTGATTCGGAACGCGCCGCCCTGCGTGGAGTCAACGAGCACTTCCACGCTCTGGCCCTTGCCCTGGCTCTGGACGAGCTGGCCATCGACCTCGACCGCGCAGCCGGTGGTCAGCTTCTGCACGTCGGCGAAGTTGGAGAGGTTGCCCTTCACGACGCACTGGATGGCGTCGAAGCTGGAACCGTCGCTCACGGCGACGAAGCAGAGGCCGCCCTCGGCCTTGCTCTCGCGGTTGGTGCGGACCCAGCCCTTGATGGTGATGGGGCAGCCGGGGGGGGTGGTGAAGGCGGTTTTGGTGGAGAGCCAGGACATGGAAGGGGGACTCTGGGGACGGGGTTGGGGGCGTGAACGACGATTACTTGCCGCGTTTGCTCATGAAATCAACGACGTCGATCTGGCTGATGATGCCCACGACCTGGTCGGATTCGACGACGACGGCGACCTGGCCGGTCTCGAAGATGCGGAAGAGTTCTTCGACGCGGGCCTTGGGGTAGATGAGCCCGCCGATGGGCTGGGCAACGGCGGAGACGGGATGGGCGGTGGTGACGGCTCCGGATTGCAGGCCGCGGAGGACGTCGAGCTCGGCGACCATGCGGACGGGGCGGCCCTTGGCGTCGGTGACGGGGAGCTGTGAGACGCCCGAGGAGCGCATGAGTTCGATGACGGCGTCGATGCGGTCGGTCTCGCGGGCGGTGTGGACCTTGGGCTGGCGCTTGGCGGCCAGGATGTCCTCGACCTGGCCCAGGTCGCGGTCGGAGCCGAGGAAGCCGTAGTCCTTCATCCACTGGTCATTGAGGAACTTGGTGGTGTAGCGGGTGGCGGAGTCGGGCAGGACGGTGACGACGGTCTTGCCGGGGCCGAGCTGCTGGGCGATCTTGACGGCGATGTGGACGTTGCAGCCGGAGGAGCCGCCGCAGAAGAGGCCTTCCTCGCGCACGAGGCGGCGGGCCATCGAGAAGGCTTCCTTGTCGTTGGTCTGGTGGAACTCATCGACGACGGAGTAGTCCATGGCGTCGCAGAGGATGTCCTCGCCGATGCCCTCGACCTTGTACACGTGGGGAGTGGGCATGGTCTTGGTGTAGAAGTAGTGGTAGTGGACAGAGCCGATGGGGTCGACGCCGACCACGCGCACGTGCGGATGGTTCTTCTTCATGTAGCGGCCGACGCCCGAGAGGGTGCCGCCGGTGCCCGCGCCGAGCACGACGGCGTCGAGCTTGCCTTCGCAGTCGCGCCAGATCTCCGGGCCGGTGGAGAGTTCGTGGGCGTCGATGTTGAGCTGGTTGTGGTACTGGTTGACGTAGAAGCCGTTGGGCGTTTCGCGGGCGATGCGCTTGGCGGTCTCGACGTAGTGCTGGGGGCTGTCGCCGGGGACATCGGTGGGGGTGATGACCACCTCGGCACCGAAGGCCTTGAGCATGTTAACCTTTTCGAGGCTCATCTTGTCGGGCATGGTGAAGACGCAGCGGTAGCCCTTCACGGCGGCCCACATGGCGACGCCCTGGCCGGTGTTGCCGCTGGTGTTCTCGACGATGGTGGCGCCGGGCTTGATGAGGCCCTTGCGCTCGCTCTCGTTGAGGATGTGAACGGCCATGCGGTCCTTGATGGAACCGGTGGGGTTCATGTACTCGCACTTGACGAGCACCTCGGCGGCGCCGGGGGGCACCACCTTGTTGAGGCGGACCAGCGGGGTGTTGCCGACGGCTTCCAGGATGTTTCGAGCGATGGTCATGGCGGGTAGTTCCGAGGGGTGGAAGGGTACGCGGGCGGGTGGTCACTCCGGCAGGCTATCGGGCGTGAAAAACCCGGAGCGGGGGTGGCGACTCCGTCGCAGGCGGTGGTATCATGACGCGGCTCGGTTCCGAGCCTTTTACGGAGAGACAGACATGCCAGGATTGCATCGTTCGTGCGTGGTGTCGTGCGCTTGCGGCGTTTTGCTCGCGGCGGGGGCGGCTTCGAGCGCGCGTGCGCAGTCGACGTTCACGATTCTGCCCAGCAGCGTCACGGCGGGCGAGGGCCTGATCGGCGGGTACGCGTTCGCGCGCGGGGTGAGCGGCGACGGACGCGTGGTGATCGGGAGCACGGCGACCGGCGCAGGAACGGGCGGCGAAGCGCCGTGGATCTGGAAGAAGAACGATGCGGGCGGCTGGACCCGGACATTGCTGCCGTGCCAGCGCGCTGGATCGACGTTCAGGGGCGGGCGTGCGGTGGCCCTGTCGCGCGACGGGAGCACGGTGGTGGGGATGCTGTCGGTGGCGGGGCAGGGGAGCGTGGCGCCCGGGACGATGGCGGTGTGGCGCAACGCGACCTCGGCGACGCCGCTGTTGAGCGAGCCGCTGCCGCTGACGAGCGGGGAGCACGCGCAGTTCTTCCGCGGGCAGTTGAGCGGGGTGAGCGCGGATGGGTCGCGGATGAGCGGGTTCGCCGCGCCGCGGCATCTCAACTCCGAAGTTCCCAAGGTGTACGTGGGCACGCCAGCGTCGATGACGACTCCTGCGGGGCAGGTAGCGGCGCAGGATTACTTCAGCGGGGTCATCCCCACGGGCGGCGCGATGACGGCGGACGGCACCAAGGTGGTGGGGTGGCGGCGCGACACGGTGAGGACAACGGCGTTTCAGTGGACGGCGGACACGGGGTTCAGGGATCTGTCTTCAGACGGGGCGGGGGCGGACTTCGCGAACCTGCGGGCGGAGGTGGTGAGCGCGAACGGGGCGGTGATCGGGGGGTACAAGCTGGGCGAGCGCGGGCCGATCAACACCGGCGGACGGCCGGTGATCTGGCGCGACAACGGCACGCGGCTCATCAACCTCGCGCTGCCGGCGGGCATCTCGCAGGGGCGGGTGCTGGCGCTGAGCGGGAACGGCTCGATCGCGGGCGGCGTGACCGGGAACACGTTGGACCTGATCAACGACCTGGATGACCGGTTCGCGGGTCTCACGGCGATGCTGTGGGTGAACGATGCGCAGATCACGCTGCGGCAGTACCTGCTGAACAACGGGCTTAATGTCGGCGAGACGAACCTGTCCTACGTCACGGGGATTTCCGAAGACGGCCGGACTTTTGTCGGGGCCGGCAACCGCACGGTGGCGGGGCAGCGGCAGTTTTTCTCTTTCATCGCCACGGTGCCGAGCC
>JBGAMO010000113.1:0-15270 GCA_044222845.1 Phycisphaerales bacterium | reverse complement strand
CCGCGAAATACCAGCCGTACGTCGCCTGCGACCCGTTGCCGATGCTCCCCGCCGTCCACGTCGCCCCGCGGTCGCTGCTGCGGTACACGCCCACCGTCGTCGAGCCGCCCCCCGTTGCGTCCGCCGGCAGCGCGATGTACGCGTACACCCGCGCCGGGTTCGCCGCCGAGACCCCGAGCCCCACGCGCCCCACGGAGGCCGACGCGGGCAGTCCCGTGGTCAGTTTGCTCCACGTCGCTCCCGCGTTCGTCGACTTCCACACCCCGTTGTCCGCCGAGCCGAAGATGTCGCTCACGCCCGCGTACACAACCGTTGCGCTCCCGGGTTCAACCACCACGTCCGTGATGTCCAGGTCCGGCAGCCCCGTCAGCCGTGTCCAAGTCTGCCCGCGATTGTCCGAAGCCCACAAACCCCTCGCCCCGTTCGCGCCCGGGTGCCCCTTCGCCGCCGCACGCGTCGGGAATCCGCCCGCCCGCGTGACCGCCGCGAACAGCCGCGGCGTCGCCGCCGCGTTCATCGCCAGGCGTGAAATGCACCGGCCGCTGAACTCGGCCGCCCCGAACTGAGCCCACGTCTCCCCGCCATCGATCGATTTGAACACGCCCACGCCCGGTCTGCTGTGGTTCGCGAAGTTCCCTTCACCGCTCCCGGCATACACCGTGTTCGGCTGCGTCGGATCAACGAGCACCGCGCCCATCGCCGTCGTCGGCAGAAAGTCAGTCAGCGCCGTCCAGGTGGCCCCGCCGTCTCGCGTCCGCCACACGCCCCCGTCCGCCCCCGTCACGTAATAAAGGTTTGGGTCCGTCGCCGAGCACGCCACGCCCGACACCCGCCCCGTCGCCCCCCCGAAACCCGTGGTTTGTGAGGGGCCCACCGACGTCCACGTCTGCCCGGCGCTCGCAGCGCTCAGAACAAACACACAGGCAATCGTGGCACTCGTGTTCATCAGTTGTCGCACGTGGCATCGTAAGGAGACGACCGGCGGGAACCCACACCCAACCGAGACCCTTTCAACATCATGACCACGACCGAGAACACCCATTCGTTGCAGTTCGCGAACACCCTGCGCGCCCTGCTCTACACCTTCACACTCACCCTCAGCCTCTTCTGCACCCCGGTCGCTCGCGCCGACGTTGATTACACCCAGGTCGCCGGAGATTGGGCCGCCGATTGGTCCGGCCGCGGCACCCGTGGCTGGCTCCAGATCACCGTGAATCAGGCCGGCGTGATCACCGGAGATGTCGCCCTCCGCTCCGAAGGCTCCTTCGGCACGATCCGCGCTCAGGCCCAGGCCTCCGGCGCGTTCCACGGCGCGATCCACATCCTCCAGAACCGTTACCCCCTCACCGGCACGCTGCGCTTCACCAAAGGCAATCTCGCCGCGACGATCGAGTACAACGACGGCCGCGGCAACTTCCGTGCCTCCATGACTCTGCGACGTTACCGCGAAGCCCCCGTGCCCGTCGCGTTCGCCGGTGATTGGGGCGGCACGATCCGCACCCCCGCCATCCCCGACTTCGTCCCCGCGCTCGAAGGCGTCATCCGACTGAACATCGATGCCACAGGTCACGTCGACTCCGATGCCTTCTTCCTTCACTCCGTTGACGGCCCGACTCTGACCGGCTCGATCCTCGCCAACGGGCTCTTCCGCGGCGTTCTCACCTTCCAGGGCGAGCAGTCGCAGATCGTCGCCGATGTCCGTCGCAGCGGCCCCGTGCTCGTCTTTAACTTCTACGCACACAACAACACCCTGGGCCTTCCCCCGACCTTTCGTGTCGAGTTACGCACCCAGACCGCTTCTACCCGCGCCGGAAACTGGCGTGGCACCTGTCTCGTCGGCACGCGCCTGGGCACGCTCGAACTCACGATCAATGTCGACGGGCGTGCCATGGGCCGCGTGACCTTCCCCAATGCCCCGGTCGCCGTGAAGTTTGAACTCGTCATCCTCAACTCCGGCGTCTTTGCCGGCGTTTATGACACCGACGGCAACCTGCGCATCCTCAGCGGCCGCATCAGCAGCAACCGCTCCGCGCTCAGCGCCAACGCCATCTCAGCCTCGGGCGACGACGCCACGCGGCTCACGTTGTCCGCCCGCCGCTGACGCCGCCTCCTCGCCCCGCTCCCGCAGCACCGCGTCCGCCACCATCACGTCGATCGGGCTGTCGATATCGATCACATCCCCCTCGTTGTTGATGATTCCCCGCCGATCCCGCCCGAAGAACGCGTGCGGCCCCGCCTGCACGCCCGGCACCTCGCAGAAGAGCGCCGTACGCGTGAGAGCGATCACCCCCCCGTCAGGGATGTACGCCGCCGGTAGGTCCTGCCTGCGGAACACGCCGTGGTTGAGCACCTCGCCTTCCCACGGCCCCACCCGTCCATCCTCGCCCACCCGCGCCGTCCACCACGGATGGTGCTTGCCCACCCGCGCGTAACTCTGCACGCTGTCGCACCCGCTGCTCGCGAGCAACTCCAGCGAACGGTCGATCAACCCCGCCGGCCGCACCGGCACGTTGGCGTACAGGATCACGAGCGCCTGCGTCGGTCCTGCTTCCGGCGCCGCCGTGCTCACCGCGTGCCGCGCCGCATCGTCGATCCGCGCTGTGTCGCTCGCCAAATCCCGCGGCCGCTCAATCGTCTCCACCCCGTGCTCCCGCGCCTCCCGCAGCGCCCTGGGGCAATCGCTGCTCACGATCACGCGCGACACACCCGCCGCCGCCAGCGCCGCATCGATCGTCCACGCGATGCACCGCCGCCCCGCGATCGGCGTCACGTTCTTGCCCTTCACGCCCTTGCTGCCCCCGCGGGCCAGGATGATCGCGATCGCGTTCATACGCACACCTCCACGTGCGTCGCCATCCGGTGACGCACCACAAGCTCCGGAACCGGCAACGGCTCGATCCGCTCTCCCGCGATCGCCGCCGGCAGCGGATCAATCACGCACGCGCCGGCGACCACCAGCCACCGGTCATAGAACCGCTCGATCTCCCCGTACACCGCATCGCACCGCGTGATCCGCGGCACTATCCACCGTTCCGGCAACCCGCCCGCCCCGACCGGTGACAACTCCAGCAACCGCTCAATCCCCTCGCGCACCCGTGCGTGCCCATCCACGCCCGTGAGTGCCAGATAGGTCTCCGGCGTGTCCGCCAGCAGATCAACGCTCACGATCTCCGCTCCGCACGCCGCGAGCGTCTCCGCATCAGCCGCCCCGCCCATCAGCCGCGTGCGCACGTGCACCCAAGCCGCGCCGCGTCCTTTCAACTCCGCCACCGCCGCCGCGGCACGCCCCGCTCCGCACCCGCGAGCGTCCAGCGTCACAGCTATTTCCGTTCCCGCGAAGCGTCCGCCGCGCAGTCCTTCAACCGCCGCCGCGGTCATCGTCACCGTCTCCACCGCATCAGCGAACACATCGCTCGCCGTTCCCCCCCACGCCGGGCCGCTCGCCGGGTCCCATGTGCTCAAGATCCGCGCCCTCTTCGCTGAATCAGGGATGCACCGCATCATCAGATCCCGCATCGCCGCGCCGATCGACGGGCACACCGGCTTGGCGATCGGGTCCGCCTGAGGAGCCACCGGCTGATACCCCAGCAACGCGCCGATCGTCGCCGACACTCCGCCCACGCGCGCTGATTCCTGCACTAGGTGCGCCGCGATCACGCACGCCCCCAACCCCGGAGGAGCCTGTGTGAACGTGATGGAGTGCCCCTCCGGACGCTCGCGGTATCGTGCGACCACCGAATCAACGATCTCCGGTTCAACCAGCGCCCAATCGCCCCCGACGATCGCCGCTGCGTCGATGCCCCGTTCGGTCACCACCGGCGCCAGCACCATCGGGCAGTAGGCCTCGTCGTACGCGCCCAGGTTTGCGATTCCCCCGCGCCAGCAATGCCGGGCGAACGCACGCGCGGCGCCCACGGCCCTCGCTCGCGCACGCATCGGAGCCGTATCCACCTCAGCCATCCGAATCCGCGCCGTCAACGCACTCGGCAACTCGATCTTCTCTCCGCGCGGCGTCAGCAGCACGACCCCATCCAACTGCTTGCAACCCAGCAACCTCTCCAGCGTGTGCTGAATCACCGGCCGCCCATCCTTGAATGGCGCAAGCAGATCTCGCTCCCGGCCGAGCCCGCCGATGAGCGGGTCCGCCGCGACGCACGCGAACACCCGCTTGCGCTGTTCGCCGATCACCGCCACATCCCCGGGCGCCGCCGGGCTCGGATCGCGCGACACCGGCGAACCCCCGCGCAGCGTCGCCAACCCATCATCCAGCATCGACGCCAACTGCGCGGCCGAATCCGCCAGCCACGTCACGTTGTCCAGGTCTCGCTCGATCTGCCGCCGCTGCCGCTGCAACGGTGACAGCGACTCTTCCATCTCAATGGCCCGGTCAGCCCTGAACCGCTTGAGTTGCCCCGTCTGGTTCAGGAACTGCACGTGCCAGTACGCCTCCAGCCCCTGCACCTTCTCCGCATTCTTCTGCGCCTTGTGAATGAGCCGGTTGAGACGCTCCCCATCTCCCTGGTGTGCCAGCATCTCCTTGAGGTGCCCCGCCGTTTCCCGCGAGACCCGCTCGATCTGCGCCGCCTGCTGCCGCAACTCTGTCACCCGCTTCTCCACCGCCGGAACCGCCGTCTCTTTCGCGATCGCCCGTGGCGTCGCCGGCAAGCGGTGGGGGGGCCGCTGCGCGAACGAGTCCAGCGCATCCGCGAGCGTGCTGATCGAAGCATGCCGCTTGCGCACGCCCCCCTCGGTCGCATCGATGATGGTCAACCCCGCCCGTTCATCGCGCCCGAAGTCGCGCTCGAACTGCACGAGGTACGTCGCCATCTGCTCATCGGTGTACACCGGCCGCCCGTGGATGTCCTCCACCCGCCGCAGCAAGCTCCGCATCCGCGCGATCCGCTGCCACTCCAGCATCTCAAGCGTGTTGAACTCGTTGAGCTCTCCCGCCCACACCCGGTGAATCGCCGCGCCCGGCGCGTAATACTGCCCGTCCGTGAACCCCAGGTCCTGTCCCACCAGCACCACCGGGTCGCACCCCAGGTACCGCGCGAGGTAATACGCCAGATGCGCCACCGTCGCCCCCGGCGGGATGTGCCCCATGTCGCGCAGCAGCCCCTGCCCCAGCAGCCGATCCTGGATTTCATCCCCCACGCATCGCACCGCGCCCGGGAACGCCTCCAGAATCGCCGGGCTGCACTTGGGCTCCACCACCAGCGTCACGCCCTCGACATCCGCCGCCGTGAGCCCCTCATAGAACCGGCGGCTGATCTCGTGATAGTCCAGCGCGGTCACAAAGTGCGGTCTGATCCCGTGCGCCAGCAGCGTCTTGAGCGTCGTCTGCACCGCGATGATCACCATCCGCTCCGCCACCCCCGGCCGTTTGAGCATCTCGATGTTCCGCCGCAGGCTCGGACCCGCCGACACAATCACCGCCGGCGAGCCCGCCGTGCACCCTTTGAGGTCCAGAACCCCCGGGCACCGGGCGTACCACCCGACGTTCTGCACGCAGTTGCGAACCGTCGTCTCCACCTGCACCAGCGTGGTCACGATCTGCGTCCGCACCGCCTTGATCACCCCCGTGAATGTCGCGCCGAACCGCTCCGCGCTTTCGCCCAGCCGCGCCCGGCTCGGCGGATGGTCCACCATCTCCACCCCCGACGCCACCAGCCCTTCCACCCCCTGCACCGCCAGCGCCATCGCCGCGGCGTCCTCCGCTTCCGTCAGGATCGCCACATTCGAGTGCGCGAACATCCCCGTCAGATCCACCCGCTCCATCACCGCCCGCAGCAGCGCCACATCCGGCTCGAACACGAAGACCACGCCCGTCCGCTTCAGCCGCGCCGCGAGCGCCGCGATGTGATGTCCGACGCCGAACCCCCGCACCACCACCGCCGGCTTCTGCGAGATGTCAACCCCGCGCGCAAACCGCTCGGCTTCTTCCAGCGGCGCGTGAGCACTCGCCAGCCGCCGCACCGCGCCCTGTTCAATCCGCCCCGTCAGCGCCCCGTCCGAGGCGACGCACAACTCCACGTGCATCGCCGGCCCCGCCGCGCGGATCGCGTCCGCCGACCGCGGCGATCGCCTGGCCACCAGCCGCAGGTTCCGCTCCAGCAGCATGGCCTGTGAGGAAACCAAAGGCGATGACGGAGGGGTCAGTGTCAGCATGTGGTCTCTTCCCCGACGCCGGGGTCTGGCGGTTCGCAACGCTCATGGCATCGGCCCTCGTTCAAGGCGTGCTGGAATCCCGCCCCGCCCCAGAGCGAAAACTCCGTGAACGGCCGGTTGCACACTCCCCGGTGGACAACCGGTACCACCCACACGAGGGTGGGCCCGCCCCACTCAAAATCGCGGGAACACCCGCCGCGCCAACGCGCCACGGCGTGCAAATGATCCCCCGATTCCCGGGATGGACCGGGACACGCCATGCCCTTCACCGCCCTCGCACAATCTCTTCAAAGCCTCGACGCCCCCGCGCCCCCGCCCCTGCCCCCCGCGCCGCTGCTCGAGTCGTGGCTCTTCGAGAGCCCCACACTCCCCGCCATCGCCGCCGTCGGTCTGGGCATCGTGCTCTACGCCGCTCTCAGCACCCGCGGCCGCATCACCAGCGCACGCATCTCCGCCGCCATCGGCGCCCTGCTTGCCGTCGCCGTCATCGTCACCGCCTGGCTCGTCCAAACCGACCGCGAGATCGTGAAGCAACTCACCCGCGACATGGTCCAGTCCGTCGTCGCCGCCGATACCGTCACCCTGGGCCGCCTGCTCTCTACCGACGCCGTGCTCGTCAGCCCCCTCTCCGGCAACCCCCTCGATCGCGCCCAGATCCTCGTGCGTGTCGCCGAGGAGTTTCCTCCCTCTCGCCAGTACCACATCCGCGACTACCGCATCGACACCATCGACGCCACCATGGACGCCCCCAACCGCGGCCGCGTCCAACTCAAAGTCACCGTCACCCCCGAAGAAGCCCCCGCCCCGACGCCCTCCTGGTGGCGGGTTGATTGCGAACGCGCCGACGATGGACAATGGCACGTCAGCGGTATCGCCATGCTCTCCATCGGCGGCATCGGCGCCGCCGGATTCAGGTAAACAACCGGCCCAACTCCCCTATAATTCCCGCTGACTCGGCTCGCTGTGTTCCTTCTCCTATTTCTTCATTTCCCCATTTCCTATTTCCCCTTTTCCCGATTGTCCCCATGCCACGCACCCGAATCAAAATCTGCGGCGTCCGTGATGAAGACATCCTCATCGCCGCCGCCCGCGCCGGCGCCGACGCCATCGGCTTCAACTTTGTCGGCACCTCGCCGCGATACATCGACCCCGACGAAGCCTTTGACCTTTGCGCCTTCCTCTCCCCGTTCGTCTCGACCGTCGGCGTCATCGCCGACCCCGACGCCGACACATTCAGCGACATCGAAGAAGCCTGCCCGACCACCCACGTGCAGCTCCACGGCAACGAAAACGAGCGGATCGTCAAGGCCTGCGGCCCCGACATCATCAAGGCCGTCAAGTTCAACCCCGCCACCATCGCCGCGGACCTGGCCCGCTGGGAGCGCTGCGAAGATGTCTTCGCGATCCTCGTCGACGGCTCCGCCGGCGGCGAAGGCATCGCCTTCGACTGGACCGCCCTCACCCCGCACGTGAAGAGCGTGACCAAGCCGATCATCCTCGCCGGCGGCCTCAACCCCGAGAACGTCGGCGCCGCCATCCGCGCCGTGCGCCCCTACGCCGTTGATGTCTCCAGCGGCGTCGAACGCGAGAAGGGCATCAAGGACGCCGACCTCATCCGCGCCTTCTGCGACGCCGTCCACAAGGCCGACGCGACCTGACCAGCCGGCAGAAGAGAACTCATTGCATGTCACCCCGACGCCCGGTCTGAGCGAAGGCTCTGCGCAGCGAAGACCGGGATGGCACGCAGCAACTGCTCAAGATCCTCGCACCGGCTCCTGATCTCGCCGCTGCGCCCAGATGCGACCATCGGTCTGCGCGGAACAGATTCGAGACCTACCGTGGCGAGCCGTTCGCCGCGAGGTCACGCACCTGCTGTACGCCAGCGATGTTGGAGGAATGAGATGTCCGCAGACGCGCCGGAGCCTGGAAGCCAAGGCGAACTGATCCTCTACAAGACCAAGGACGGACGAACCCGCATCGATGTGCGGCTCGACGGCGACACCGTCTGGTTGACTCAGGCCCAGATGGCCGAATTGTTTCAAACCTCGCCCCAGAACATCACCATGCACATCCAAGGTGTGTACGCGGAGGGGGAACTTGCCGAGGCCGCAACTTGTAAGGAATACTTACAAGTTCGCAAGGAGGGCGTTCGTGAGGTGCAGCGGCTTCTCCGTCACTACGCCCTCGACGTCGTTATCGCCGTCGGATACCGCGTCCGCTCCACCCGCGGCACTCAGTTCCGTCAATGGGCGACCGCCACCCTCCGAGAGTACCTCGTCAAGGGTTTCGCCCTCGATGATCAACGCCTCAAGGACGGGAAGAACTTCGGCGCCGATTACTTCGACGAACTCCTCGAACGCATCCGCGACATCCGCGCCAGCGAGCGGCGGTTCTACCAGAAGATCACCGACATTTACGCCACCAGCATCGACTACGCCGCGGATTCGCCGGTCACCCAGGAGTTCTACGCAACGGTCCAGAACAAGCTGCACTGGGCGATCCACGGTCACACCGCCGCCGAGATTATCAAGGAGCGTGCCGATGCCGCCAAGCCCAACATGGGCTTGACCACCTGGAAGAACACCCCCCGCGGCCCGATCCGCAAGGCCGATGTCGCCGTGGCGAAGAACTATCTCAGCAAAGACGAACTCGATGCGCTGAACCGGATCGTCACCATGTACCTGGACTATGCCGAAGATCAGGCACGCCAAAAGCGACCCATGCACATGGCCGATTGGATCAAGAAACTCGATGCATTCCTTCAGTTCACCGAGCGCAACATTCTGACGCACGCCGGGAGCATCTCCGCCGAAATTGCCAGGGACCACGCCGAACGCGAGTTCGCCAAGCTCGAGGCTGGTGCGCGTTTGAGCGGGGCCACAGAGCCCAGCAGCGATTTTGACGTCGCGGTCGAGCGTCTTAAGCAACTGAAGCACCAATCCCCGCCGCCGCCCACCACCAGCGCGAGCCAACCTCGCAAGCGCAAGGATCCCGGCGAATGACTCCCGGTCACTCCCGCACCGACCCATTCGACATCGCGCACCTCCAGCACCGTTTCGCGGCGTGGGCCGCTAGCCGGGCGGCGTCCGTCAACGGCTGTCGATTCAAGGTCGAACTCGGGCGAGAGATCCTCGAGCAATCCGGGTTCAACGCGGGGTTCAACTCGCCGGCGAATCTCCCCGAGACTCACCGCGTTGACACCCAGCACCGCCGATGGCGAGCCCGTGTGATCGATGCCGCCTCCGCACGCGGCTTGAACTTCACGCACGGCGTCGCGGCCAAACTGCTCAACGTGTATCTGAAGTCCCGCTTCGTCTGCGGCGGGTGCCACGACAACGCACGAGTCAAAGCCCTGCACCCACCCATCGACGACGTGCTCCTCAAAACACTCGCCGATCGCGATGTCGGCGGTCAAGCGCCGCAATGGCGTCAGGCTCGCCGAATCCGATGGTCCAAGTTCAACTCCGAGCAATATGAACAACTGATCGACTTGATCCGAATAGCCATCCCCGCCCAACCGCTGTGGATGATCGAAGAGCACTGGAAAGGCAATCAGTAGGTCGGAGCTCCATCTCACCGCGCCCCGCAGCAGGGCCCCTCATCGCACGCGGCAACCGCCTCATACCCACCCCGCGCCCCGACCACCCACCCCCTCCGTCCTACCGTCCCCCGATGCCCGCCGACACCCAACTCCCCCTCGCAGCGCTCTGGGCCGTCGCGCTGCCGCTCCTGCTCATCGCCATCACGCCCTTCGCCAAGTTCGCGATCGTCGGCACCGCCCTCCGCTACGCCCTGGGCACCCCCAAGATGCCGCCCACGCCCGTCGTCTTGGGTATCTCGCTCGTCCTGAGCATCCACGTCATGTGGCCCGTCATCTCGCGCATCGAAGCCGACTACTCCAAACTCGCCCCCGCCGCCCCCGCCATCCTCGACGCCGCCGCCCTCACCGCCGCCTCCACCCAACCCCTCGCCGACTTTCTCAAGGCCAACACCCGCGAGCAGGACGCCGCGCTCTTCGCCCGTCTTCGCCAGAAGGCCGCGGAGCAATCCAAGGCCCCTTCCCTCTCCGGCCCTCTCGCCGACGCCATCTCCATCCACGCCCCCGGCTTCGTTCTCACCGAACTCACCGAAGCCTTCATGTCCGCCTTCCTCATCTTCATCCCGTTCCTTGTCATCGACCTGATCGTCAGTTCCATCCTCCTCGCCACCGGCACGCACATGCTCAGCCCCACGACGGTGTCGTTGCCCTTCAAACTTCTCCTCTTTGTCGCCATGGACGGCTGGCGCCTCATCGTGCAGGGAATGATCGTCGGCTATCACTATTAAGGAGAACTCATGCCCGACTTCTCCCACATCGCCTCCCAGGCCCTCATCCTCGCCGCGATGCTCGCCGCCCCGGTCGTTCTCGCCGCCGCGTGCATCTCTTTCCTCATCAGCACCCTCCAGGCCGCGACACAAGTCCAGGATCAGACCGTGAGCGCGGTCCCCAAACTCCTCGCCGTCGCCGCGGCACTCGCCATCGCCGGCTCGTGGATCTTCCACGAACTCACCAACTTCGCCGTCCGCATGCTCGCGGAGCTCGCGCGTGTTGGCTGACCTCTCCACGTCCCTGCAGCCCGCCGCGATGCTCGCGCCCCGCGCCTCGCTCTTCGTACTCATCTTCGCGAGGCTCGCTGTCGTCGCCCTCTGCTCGCCGCTCCTGGGCGGTCGCGCCGCCCCGTGGGCCGTGCGCCTCGGCATCGCCGCCGTTCTCTGCGTCCCGCTCGCGCTCTTGCTCCCGGTTCCGGCTTCCACCGCTCCCTGGTCCTTCCTGCTCCTGAAGGAACTCGCTCTGGGAGCCATCCTCGCCGCCATCATCCAACTCACCTTCGCCGCCTTCGCCGCCGCGGGCTCGCTCATCGATACCGCCGCCGGCCGCGCCTCCCGCGGCACGCTCGACCCCAACTCCTCCGTCCCCCATCCCACGCGAACATTGGCCCACCTGTTCGCGCTCGCCGCCGTCTTCGCGCTCGGCGGGGGCCGCCTCGCCATCGAGGCGCTCTGCACCTCCTTCACCGCCTTCCCCCCCGACGCCCTGCAGCCTGCGCAACTGATGCAAGGCCTCGCGCTCACCGCCGGCGTTCGCCTCGCCGCGGCGTTCTTCTCTTCCGCCTTCATCCTCGCCGCCCCCGTCATCATCCTCATGCTCATCGCCGACATCGCCCTGGGCGCCCTGTCCCGCCTCACCCCGAGCATCAACGCGTTCTTCATGGGTCTCACCATCAAGCCCCTGCTCGCCATCCTGCTCACCGCGGCCGTTCTGTTCGTCGCCATCCAATCCACCTTGCCCACGATCGGCCGCGAACTCTCCCGCGCCAACGTGCAGACCGGAGGTCGCGCCCCGTGAGCACCGCCTCCCAGCCCGCCTCTCCGCGCACGCTCCAGCGTGCCCGCGCCGCTGGCAACGTCGCCCGTTCCGGCACACTCGCCGCAGCCCTGGTTCTTGCCTGTGCCTGCGCGACGCTGCCCACGATCGTTCCCCGTACCGCCGCCACGCTCCAATCAACCGCCGCCAACTGCTTCGCCCCCAGCACGGCCGTCACACCCTTCACAGCACTCTCCCAGTCTCTCTCCGCCGCCTCGCTCACCCTCTGGCCCTTCATTCTGGCTCTCTTCCTGGCCGCCATCGCCGCCGTCGTGATCCAGGTCGGGCCACTCTTCACCGTTGCGCCGCTCGCGCCCGACTCCTCCCGCCTCTCCGCGTCCACGCTCCTCGCCCGCCTCCAGTGCGCCCTCTCTCCCGCGCCGCTCGCCGTCGCAACGTGCGCCCTGCTCGCCATCTCCGCCGCCGCAGGGCTCACCATCTGGACCTCAATCCCCATCGCGGGAGCAGTGGGGCGGCAGGGCCTCTCTTCAATCGCCCCGCTCATCGTGTCGCTCGCTTCGCGCACGCTCGCCATCATCGCCGGCGCCGGTCTCATCATCGGTGTGGGCGATCTCGCCTTCGGCGTCTGGAACCGCCGCGAGTCCCTCAAACTCACGCCCGAACAGGCCCGCCGCGAACAACGCGAGGAAGAAGGCGTGGGCCGCTCCAGACGCCGCGACGCCGGCGACATCCTTCTGCCCGCCGACGCCCATCTCGTCGTCGCCGCCGGCGACTCCGCCGTCGCTCTCCGCTTTGATCCCGCGCTCGATTCGGCCCCGCGCATCGTCAGCGCCGGCATCGGCTGGCGAGCCCTCGCCCTCTCTCGCGCCGCCGACGAAGCCCGCATCCCCGTCATCGCCGACGCCCACATCGCCGCCCTCGCCCGCCGCATCACGCTCGGCGAGTTCGTCCCCGAGCACACCTTCGACGCCGCGGCACGCACGCTCCGCGAAGCCGAACGCCAGAACACCCTCGCCGGCCGCGCCTCCCCGTGGCGGCCCGCGCCGGACGCACGACCCGCACAACCCGAGTAATCGCACCACGCCGGGCCGCGCTCCGTTGGCCCCGCGCTGCGGATCGTCCGATGCTCAGCCCACGGGAGGCGGTGCGCCGCGAAGTCACCGCCCCGGTCCCGGGGATGCATCGTGCCACAACCGCCGCACAAATCCGCTGCCGAGATCGCCCGCCGGGCCCTGGCCATGTCCGAGCCCGAGCGCTCGCAGTTCGTCGACAGCGCCTGCGGCAACAACGCTGAAGTCCGCGAGCAGGTGGTGCAACTCCTGGTTCAGGGCGATTGCGCCACGCTCGTGAGCAACCAGCCCGCCCCCGGCGAACAGTCACACGCCGCTCCTGCTTCGCATCTCAAGCGACTCGGCTCCTACACCATCCTCGGCATCCTGGGAGAAGGCGGAATGGGCATGGTCTACCTCGCCGAACAGGACCGGCCCAAGCGCACGGTCGCGCTCAAGGTCATCCGCCCCGGCGCACTCTCACCGCGCCTGCTCCGCCGCTTCGAGCACGAGTCGCAGATATTGGCCCGCCTCCAGCACCCCGGCATCGCCCAGGTGTACGAGGCCGCCACCGCCGACACCGGCTCAGGGGCCCAGCCCTTCTTCGCGATGGAGTACATTCGGGGCGTGCCGCTCACCCAGCACGTGGCGCAGCGCGTTCTGCCTATGCGCGAACGCCTCGGCCTCTTCGTCCGCGTCTGCGACGCTGTCGCCCACGCCCACCAGAAGGGCGTGATCCACCGCGATCTCAAGCCCGGCAACATCCTCGTCGACGCGCAGGGCCAGCCCAAGGTCCTCGACTTTGGCGTCGCCCGCGCCACCGACTCCGACATGGCCACCGCCACCTGCCAGACCGAGGTCGGTCAGCTCGTGGGCACCATTCCTTACATGAGCCCCGAGCAGATCGCCGGCGACTCCGTAGGGCTCGACATCCGCTCCGATGTCTACACGCTCGGCGTCATCCTGTACGAAATGCTCGCCGGCCGCCTGCCCCACGCCGTGAGCGACAAGACCATCCCCGAGGCCGTCCGCATCATCCGCGAGGATGAACCCGACGCGCTCGGCTCCGTCGCCGCCGCCTTCAAGGGCGACATACAGACAATCGTCGCCAAAGCCCTCGAGAAGGACCGCGCCCGCCGCTACCAGTCCGCCCCCGAGTTCGCCGCCGACATCATCCGCTTCCTGCACGATGAGCCCATCCTCGCGCGTCCCCCCAGCCGGGCGTACCTGGTCGCCAAGTTCGCCCGCCGCAACCGCGCTCTGGTCGGCGGTGTCGCCGCCGCCGTCATCATCCTGCTCGCGGGCACCGCCACCACCGCCTGGCAAGCCATCGAAGCCACCCGTGGCCGCCGCGAAGCCGAAGCCGCTAGAAAAGCCGCCCTCGACGAAGCCGAAAACGCCCAGGCCGTCAACGAGTTTCTCACCGACATGCTCCGCGCCGCCAACCCGGACATGGGCAACGACACCGGTGTCACCGTCGCCGCCATGCTCGACATCGCCGCCGAACGCCTCGAACAGCACCCGCCCGCCAAGCCCCGCGTCGCTCTCACGCTCCACCACACTCTCAGCGACACCCTCCGCTCCCTGGGCCGCGGGAATGAATCCCTCGCCCAGGCCGAGAAATCCGTCGCCGTCGCCCGCGATCTCTACGGCGAAGCTGATATCAACACCATCGAGGCCAAACGCTCGCTCGCCATGGCCCTGGGTGAACTCGCCCGTTTCGACGAGGCCGAGCAGATCACCCGCGACTGCTTCGACCGTGTCGTCCGACTCCGCGGCGAGAACAGCGTCGACGCCGCGCTCGTCAAGGGCGAACTCGCCCGCGTTCTCTTCCAACGCGGCAAGTACGCCGCCGCCGAACCGCTCCTCCGCGAGTGCCTCGCCATCCTCCGCCCGTCTCTGGGCGAAACCCACAACGACGTTCTCACTTCCATGGACCACCTGGGCTCCTGTTACACCCAGTTGGGCCGCTTCGCCGATGCCGAGACGCAGCTCCGCGAATCGCTCTCGCTCCGCGAGAAGGCCTTCGGCAAGAACAGCTCCGTCACCGCCTACTCCCTCAACAACCTCGCCAACGCCGTGCAGAAGCAGGGCCGCAACGAAGAAGCCGCCGACCTCCTGCGCCGCGCCCTGGAGATCCGTCGCGCCCGTCTGCCCCGCGACCACCCCAGCACGCTCGTCACCATGCAGAACCTCGCCGTCGCGCTCGCTGGCATGGGCAACCTCGATGAAGCCGCGCCCCTCCTGCGCGAATCGATGGAGTCGCAGATCCGCACCCTGGGCGAATCACACCCCAAGACGCTCATGGCGATGGGCAACCTCGCCTACGTCCTGGAGGATCAGGACAAACTCGACGACGCCGAAGCCCTCTTCCGCCGCGTCGTCGACATCCGCCGCAAATCTTCCATCAAGGATGTCGAAGCCTGGCCGCAGATGAACAACCTCGCCATGCTCCTGATGAAGCGCGGCAAGCTCGAAGAAGCCCAGGGCCTCTTCACCGAGATCCTCTCCCTGTGCGACGCCGGCCTGCCCAAGGGCCATTACGCCTGCGCCATCTTCCGCAACAACTACGGCGAGTGCCTCACGAAAATCGCCAAGTACCCGGAGGCCGAGGAAGCCCTCCTCGCCAGTCACGAGTCGCTCGTCGCCTTCTTCAAGGAGGGCAACCCCCGCGTCACCAAAAGCGCC
>JBGAMO010000112.1:0-15369 GCA_044222845.1 Phycisphaerales bacterium | reverse complement strand
CGCGATTGATGTTACCGATCCACGTATGAATGGCTGGCATTGATCAACACGCGCCTTTCGGTCTGGCGGTGATTTGCCGGGAATTCACCGTGGGCGGGCTTGACAGGCCCGCCCACGACAGTGAACCGATACGGGATGTGATATCACTCCCCGCTGACCATAGACCCTATCCCCAACCGAAATCTCTGAACAATCGCGCAACCGCGGCGGGTGAATGAGCGTATCTGGTGTGGGCCGGAAGGCCGGGCCTCACGCAGACGCGGTCATGGCGGTGCGGAAGAACGAATCGATGGGCGTTGTGGACGCGGCGCTAGCCGGGCTGGGCGGTCCTCGCTCGGCGGCGTTGCTCGACTGTCTGGACTCGGCCAGGCCTATTCCGGGGCACGGGAAACAAACCGAGACTTGAGTCGCAGAAATGGCTGCTCGAAGAAACGGTAGCTTGTTTCTGCCATCAGGTACACCAGAACTAGGGACACGAGGAAGATCATGGGTTTGCTGGTGATTCCAACCTTTAGCGCTCCGACGCGGACAGCGTTGACGGCGAGCATGTGCAGCATGTACATGCCATATGAGACCACACCGACGCGGGCCAGCATCCGCCAGCGGAGGGCACGCGCGATGCCGTGGTCGGCACGGACCACGCATGACGCGACAAACAGACCGAACACAACCGCTTCCAATAGGTACCAGAGTGGTGTGTCGCCCCAAGGCCACATCGCGACGGCCAGCGAGAGGAATGCAAAGAACGGTGAACTCCATTTCTGTCCAACCACACGCCAGAGCTTGTGGAAAGTCCGCGAGTTGTTCAGCCCGATGGCCCACAGCACGCCGATACAGATCTCGGTCGAGGGGCTCTGCGCGATCTTGATCAATCGCTCCATCGTAGTGTGGGGCTCGTGGGCGGGACCGTACCAGAACGTCAGAGCGAGGTCGACGGCCATGATCGCGCACAAACAGCCCACGGCGATACGACGCGACAGATAGTGCAGTACTGGTGGCCAGAACGCGTAGAACTGCTCCTCAGTGGCCAGGCTCCAAGCAAAGATGAAGATGACGCGCCGTTCTCCGTCCTCGTTGAGAGCCAAGTCCACAAACCAGTTGTTTGTATAGGTTGCGTAGAACGGCAGGTTGTGGAGAAACAACCGGCCTGCGGCGTTGAGTTGCCCGGACGCGTCGTACTCGCGCAGCAGAACCAGCACCGTGTAGATCCCGAGTACGGCGAAATAGACTGGAAAGATCCGCAAGGCCCGGCGAACGTAGAAGTGGCGCAGATTGATGGTCCCCGTCGCGACTTGCTCTCTCAGCAATAGGCTCGTGATCAGAAACCCGCTGAGCACGAAGAACAGCGCTACTCCCGAGGCTCCGATGTTGGTGAACGGGAGCAACTCGGGCGGCACGGGCTTGGTGTGCTGCCAGATCACCCCCACGATCGCGATGCACCGCAGCGCGTCGAGGGACTCGAAATATCGGGCGGATACGAACTTCTCGTGCGGCGTCACTGGCTGTCTTTCAGCGGGAGATGCATGGGGGCCTGGCTTTCCCTGCTCGCTTCATTCGCGGGTGCGTGGAAATCGCGGAGCGATGAGCGGAGTCTGAGTTCACACGCTGCCGCAACGAACTGTCGGAGGGTTGATTCACCGCGAGGACAGTGCTTTCTTGATCTGGTTGAGCTGCTCGGCCCGTTGTGGCTGCAGAACGGCGCCCTTTGAAATTTCCGCGCCGATTCGTTCGACGATCTTCGCGGCCTCGTCACGCTCGGGCGGCGATCCCTCGGCCAGAAGCCCGGCGAGGCCTACCGCCGCGGCCAGTTGCGACGAGTCGGTCTCGAGGGCTCTGCGGTACGCGGCGATCGCGGCGGGGCGATCGGCCAGCCGCGCGTTGATCGATCCGAGCGTTTCGTAGAACGTGGCGAGGTCGGAGAGCCGAACGGCGTCTTCGGCGAGAGACTTGGCACGGAAAAGCGCTTCGCCGGGGGGGCCGGTGCGGTTCTGGTCCAAGAGCAGGAAGGCCAGATTGTTTTTGGTGGCGGCGAGGTCGAGGCCGGTCGGCCCGCCGGGCATGGCGAGGATCCGTTCGTACAAGCCGATCGCGACCGGGACATCCTCGAGCTGCTCGGCGCAGTTGGCCATCTCGAAGACGATGCGATAGTCGGGGATTGACTTAGACGCGAGTTGCTGAAGCACTTCGAGCGCATCGCGGCGCGCCGCCTGGCGTGTGTCCACATCGCCCTTGCCCTGTAGAGACAGGTACAGGTAAACGCGAGCGTTGAGGAGCGTGTTCAGGGAGGTGACCGAACCGGAAGTCACGGCAACGGCACGCTGAGCGTTCGAGACGGCTTCCGCGGGGTCACCCCGGGAAGCGACCACGATCTGCGACAGGGCGATCAGGGCCAGGGACGAATCGGGCGACATCGCCGCCGCCTGGCGAGCGGCGGAAAGAGCCGCGGGCATATCTCCCATGCGTTGCAGCACACGGGCGTGGGCTTCGAGCGATTTCGCCGAGGGCTTCGCCTGGCAGAGGGCGGCGGAGACGGCGCTGGCTTCCTTCAGGAGAACGGCGGCCGCGGGTCGCAGACGGACGGCCGCGGTACTCCATGCCCTAATGATCGCGAGTTGCTCGTCTTCGGAGTCCCGATCCGATGCCTCGGTGATGATCCGCATGAGGTCCCTCACCTCGGCGGCGTCCTTGGCGAGCGCGGCGACGGCGGGGAGAGCGATGCGGGTGCGGACGACAGTGGAATCTCGCAAGTAGGGCTGGATGACCTGAGACGCCGCGGCGGCGTTCGGCAGCATGAGATTAGCGCGGAATCGGACGTTCAACTGGCCCATGGCCAGGGCGTCGGTGGGTTCGATCCGTGCCGGAAGTTTCACTTCGCGCACCGATTCGAGCGCCTGGCGAGCGCGACCCAGCGACAGCAGCGATTCGGCAACTGCGAGATCCGAAGAGGGGCTGCGCTCCAACGCCCGCCATGTGGTGGCGGCGGCGAGCGCGGCCTCCCAGTCACCCGCCGCCATCAACGTGCGGGCGGCCTGTTGCTGAACTTCGGAATCCGAGGCATAGCGGGCGGCGGCCCGCCTCATGATCCGAGCGGCTTCCGCCACCTGCGGCGGATCGGACTCGATGAGGCGCCGGGCGACGAACAACTGGGTGGTCGAATCATCGACAAACTCATCGGCGAGGCGAACGAGGGCCGAGTGATCGCCCAACTGCTTGTTGCTCCGGGCGGCGGCGACGGCACGGATCGCTTCGGCGCGGCGAGCGGTCGCGGGGTTCCTGGCGAGTGCGTCGGCCAACGGTGTCAGGTCCGCGGTTTCCTCGGACTTGCCGGCGATGAGCACCTGCTGGTGAAGAACCTCGAGTTCGGAGTTGTCGGGGATCTGCTTGAGGGCGCGGAGCACGGTGGCCTGGGCCTCGGCCAGTTCGTTGCGTCGGAGATGGTACTTGACCAGGGCGGACCAGACCTGAGGATCTCGGGGCGCGAGTTCGCAAGCGAGCGTGTACTCCGCAAGGGCCGACTTGTCATCGGCGCCAGATGCCAGCGAGGCTCGCGCGAGCGCTCGCTCCTTGGGATCGATCGATGGATCATTGAGCTTGGTCATCGCCTTGGAGAGGCCCGCGGAGTCGCCCATCGCCCTCAGTGAGGCCGCGACCGAAGCGATGAGGCGAGCGTCCGTGATCGGCTGATCGAGCAGGTCGTGGTACATGGCCAACGACTCGCGGTCGCGGCGGAGGGAACCGAGCAGCGTCGCACGCCGGAAGAGGATGCTCGCCGGCACGGGGCCGGACTGGGGCATAAGAGCATCGACGCCGCGGAGAGCGGGTTCGAACGCTCCAAGCTCGGACAGCCGATCGACGGCATCCAGGCGCAGTGATGCCTGCACGTTCGGATCGATCGAGAGGCTCGTCAGCTCCTTGACGGCGTCCGAAGCCCGTCCCTGCTTGCGGAGTACATCGGCGACCTTCAAAACATACACGGCCCGGTCTGCGGATTCGGCGCCGATCGCCTTGAGTTGCTCGACAGCGCCGTCAAGATCCGGCTTGATATTCCGCTCGGGATCCTCCATCAACATCGCATCGATGAGGCCCTCGCGGATCTCCTGGCGATCGGGAAAATCAACCGATATCGCCTTGAACATCGCGATCGCTTCGGCCCGCTGCTCCGGGCCCTTGCTCGAGGCGAGCGACGCGCGGGCGCGGGCGAGACGCACATCCGAGGACGGACGATCAGGGTCGGAGCATCCCAGTTCCGTGAGGCGTGCGGCGATTTGCTCGACGAACTCCAGGTGCGTCGCCGCCGACCGGGATCGGATGGCGGCCAGGTAGGCCGCACGTGACTGGCGGAACTCTTCCAGTGTCTGCTTCCACACGTCGAGCGCGTCGGGCCGGTCCAACAGGTCGTGCACGTTCGCGCGGACAATCGCGGCGGCTTCCTTCTCAGGCGCCGGGGCTGATTCAAGAGCGCTGTCCACCATCCGGATCGCTTCGTCCGGCTTGCCGGAAAGCCACAGCAGCACCGCGCGGCTCTGGAGATCGGCGCCGGGCATTCCGGCCGCCATGTCCTTGCCGAGCGCACCGGACTCCAGGCCCAGGCCCAGGCGGGCGCTCACGCGGGCAAGGCGGGTCGTGAGGTCGGGATCGACGAACCCTGGATCGGCGGTCTCGCGCTCGACCAGGGTGATCGCATCCTGCTTGCGATTCAGGCGCACCAGCAGCGTGACGCGGGCGGGCAGAAGCATCCGGCGGGCCCGAAGCAACAGGTCCGGAGATTCGATCTTGGAAATCTGATCAAGGCTCGCGTCGATGTTGCGGAGCATCTCCTCGGGTGATCCGCCCAAACGGCCCGACTCGATCGACAGTGCCTGCGCACGAATCGAGACGAGATTGACCGCCGGGTTCGATCGGAACTGTGCGGACGCCCTCTCAGAAGCCTTGAGCCCTTCTTCGATGCGGCCCTCGTCCAGCAGAGTTTCGACGACCCTGATCGCGGGCCCCGTCCAGCCGACGGCGAGATTCGAGGAGTAGACCCCGGCCCAGGTTTCGCGTGCCTGGTCGGAGCGACCGAGTCTGAGCAGAATCTCGCCGCGAAGATACGCAAAGACCGGTTCTGCGGGGTGTTCCTTGATCGCAATGTCGAGACGGTCGAGCGATTCTTTGTCCTCGAGATTCTCCAGAAGCGTCGGAAGCACCCGGCTCCACGCCGCCGCGGCGTAATCGCCTTTGCGGGTGTTCAACTCTGCGAGCACCGCGACCGCCTCCGGTACGCGGTTGAGGTCTCGGAGCGCGAGCGCCTTGAACGCCAGAAGTTCGCTGACGCCCGCGGCGGAGGAGGAGGGGCCTGGGACGGCCTGCGAAACGATCATCGACGCCTGGCCGGAGTACCAGTATCGCCGCGCCAGCAGGCGCACGGACATCGGATCGTGCAGTCTCGTCGCGGCGTCGTTGAGTACGAGCACCGAGTGTCCGTGCAGTCCGATGGTGTCGAATAGCGAGACCAACTGCCCGGCGAAGGCCGGATCGGTGTACACGGGCTCCTGGATTCTCTTGGCGGTCCGGGTGTCCAAGCCGGCGACCTTGCAGATCGACGAGAGCATCGCGCCCGCGTCGGGTATCTTGCCGGTCTTGAGCAGCACGAACTGCTGCAGAAACTCGAAAGACGGGTCGGCGGCGAGCGAGGCTCGCTTCTCGTTCGCGAAGGCGAGCGCATCGTCGGGGCGACCGGAACCCAGCAGGCACTCGACGCGCGACGCGGCCGACCTGTAGCCGGCGGGGTCGATCTCCGTCAGTCGCCGGGTGAGTTGATCGAGTGTGGCGTCGAAGGCTTTGAGGGCGATCCTCGCGGCGGCCTCTTCCAGAAGAACTTCCTTGTGTGTCTCGTCCGCCGCGTCCAGGTTCGCGGGGCGGAGCCTGGCCGCCAGATCACGGGCTTCGACAGCCTGGCCGATCTCGTTGTACAGCTTCAGAAGCCGGCGGCCGGTCTTGGTGTCGGATTCGTCGAGCGTCCAGGCCCGCGAGTAGGCGCCGGCCGCCATCGCCAGGTGCTTGCCGCCAGATTCCTCGACGTTCTCCCGGGCCTGCGCCAGCGCCAGCCACGCCTCGCGGTCCTGGGGCGTTCGGCGGAGCAGTTTCGACAGGTTCAGGATCGTTGACGGATAGTCCGCCTTGGCGAAGGCGGCCATGCCGTCGACGCGGAGCTGGTGGGTTCGCCGCTCGTTCTGCCATCTGCGAACGCCGAACAGGAGCGTGATCGCCAAGATACCGAGGACGGCCACCACGCCGACAAGGATGAGACGCCTCGCGGCCTTGGGCTTGAGCATCATAGACGATTGACCTTTCGAATGACCAGAAAGATGGTCTTCCAGATGATCATGAAATCAAGCCGGAACGATTCCCGCTCCACGTACTCAATATCATACTTGATCCACTCCTGAAAATCCGTACCCTCGGCGCGGGTCCGTCGGATCTGCCAAAGCCCGGTCACTCCGGGGCGGACGCTCAGCCGGGCTTCGCGCCACGCGGGGCAGTACTGGTTTTCCTTGAATGGGCTGGGTCTGGGCCCCACGACAGACATGTCCCCCAGGAGCACATTGATGAACTGGGGCAACTCGTCCAACTGGAAGTTGCGCAGCACGCGGCCCACGCGGGTGAGGCGCGGATCATCGGGGATGAAGAACTGGGGTCCGTCCGCGCGGTTGGAGGCAGCGAGCCGCGACTTGATGATGTCCGCGTCCTTGCGCATCGAGCGGAACTTCATGCAGCCGAAGGTTCGGCCGCCGATGGTCTCTCTCTGATGGCTGAAGAAGATGGGCAGCCCGTCCTCCAGGAAGATCGCGAGCGCGATCAGGGGATACAGCGGCAGGGTGAACGCGAGCACGATCAACGAGAACACGATATCGAAAGGGCGCTTGAGGGGGCGTTTGACGATCGTGGGCGTCTGCGCCGCGGCGAGGGACTCCTGGAGGGGCTCGATGGCCAACCACTGGATCGGCGGCGCTGGCGGACGCTTCGCGGCGTCATCGATGAGCACCGCTGGTCCGACGGCCACGCCGTCACCGGTGATGGATCGTCCGGCGCCGATCCAAAGCGGGCCGCGGCATGCCGGGGGCGGGTTGGACCAACCGCTCTCGTGGGCCCAGATGCCGTCGCCGATCTGACGGATGCCGTCGATGACCGCGTCGGGGCGTCTCCAACGGCGGACGATCTCCCGGAGGAAGCGGGCGGACTCGCCCGGCCGATCGGCGTTGAAAAACCGTCCCTGCAACTTGACCGAGTAGCGAGCGGATCGGCGGATGCTGGACCGCAACCGCCTCCAGCCGGTGAGCGGGTCCGGGGCGGCCTGCCAGATCCGCACGACTTCGGGGTCGGAGGTCAGGCCGACCTTGAGAACCTTGGAATCCATCCCGCCGTACTGACGCTCGAAACGAAGGAATCGCCCGTTCGAGTCGGCGCGGACACTCTCCGCGTATGCACCGCGTCCGGGATCATGCAGGCGGACAGCGAGGATGTCCGGATCGACCCAGGACATGGCGTCCAGCAGGCGCGCGGGACGGAAGATCGCCAGCGCCCCGGGCGCCAGGAGCAGGTACAGCTCGGCGAGCGGAACGATGGCCGACGGCTCTCCCGGGCGGACGACCTGCACACCCCGGGAGGCCCAGAATCGGTCATGCACCTGCGTGGGCGAGAGCCCCCAAATTGTCTCCTCACCGTTCATGTATCGGGGCTCGAGTTGTACAGATCCTGAGCCATGCTCCGGGCAAGGGAATCGAACGAGTCCGCGCCCGGCGGCGCGCCCTTGGCTGCGCCGGCCCGCGGCTGCTCGGGGCTCCTCACCGACCTCGCGGAAACGCTCGCGACGCTGGAGCGATTGAAATCGGCAGAGTGGGCCCGGTTGAACACCACGCCGGCCAGGCGGGCGCCGAGATTGTTCAGGTGACCGATCGCCTCCTTGACGCGGTCGACACGCATACCGCGTCCGACCACGAGGATCACGGCGTCGGCGACCGCCGCGCAGATATTGGCTTCGAGGCTCCCCAGGATTGGACCCGAGTCGACGATGACCACGTCATAGGCCCCCTTAAGATCCGAGAGAAAAGAGGTGAACATCTCGGGCGTCACGCGGTTGAGCAGCAGCGAGTCGTCGCGGCCCGCCGGGAGTAACGCCAGGCCCGGCACGGGCGTGGGCCGGCTGGGCAGTTCAGCGCCCGGGAATACGAGATAGTGCGCCACACCACGGTCGCCTTCGACCCCCAGCCTCCTTGTCAACCCACGTCCGACCAGGTCGAAGTCGACGAGCAGCGTTCTCGCCCCCGCGGCGACATGCGAGATGGCCAGCGAGAGCGCCAGAGTGGTCTTGCCATCGCCCGAGATCGGGCTGGTGATCGCGAACACCCGCCTGGAAGGATCGGAGATCTTGAGTCGAGTGCGGATATGGTGGACGGTGTGAACCGCCGCGGCCACTTGTTCGGGATCTCCGTTCGATCCTGGAAGATACGGGAGCACTCCCAGGAGGTTCGCGGAGAGCCCCGCGTCCGAGGTCTGATCAGAAAAGCGGAAACGGCTGTCGAGCATCCCCACGAGGAACATGAGGAACATCGGAACTCCACCGCCGAGCAGCAGCCCCATCGCGGTGAGCTTCATCCGGGGGTCATCGTTGGGTGTGGAGGGAGGAGCATCGGGGAGGATCACCTCGATCCGTCCGATGCGGTCCTGAACTTTCGATTCAACGCCGATCTGATCCAGACGCTTGTTCACTTCGTCCAGAAGATCCTGGGTGCTCTTGACGTCCCGGACGATGTCGTTCATCTGTCCCCGAGCCTTTTCGACGGACTGGGCCCTGGCCCGGTACATGTCGGCCTGATGCCGAAGCCGGAGGTAGTTGTTGATGAGTTCCTGACGGCTGGGCGCGGCCTGCGAACTCCCCTGCTGGCTCGACGCCGGGGACGGTTCGGCCCATTGAAGGGACCGTTCCTCGATGGCGGCCACCACTGAGTCGTACTCCTTCTGCACTCTCTGCACAACCCGGTGATCTTCTTTGTACAAGCCCTTGAGGCGATCAATCTCGCGGCGGAGAAGATCGCGATCATTCAGGAGTTTCGCCATGGCCGGGTCCGAGACCGCCTGTTGTTCCGGGGTCGGGGGATGTGAAGGCCCCGCCTGAGGCTCATCCACGACGGCAGCGTCGACCGCGAGCGATGCAGGATCGATTCCCGCCTCGGTCAGCTTCATCGCGAGGTCCGCGACCCGGCTGTCGAACGCCAGAGACTGGGTAAGGTAGTGGTCGCTGAGCCGGGTCAAGTCGGTGGTTTCGAACTCCGCGGATGCGGCGCGGAGGCGGTTCTCCAGATCTCGCATCTGGGCATCGAGCGTCTGCTTGCGCGTCGTCAGGAGACTGATCTGCATCTCGCGCACGCTCTTGGACTCGGCGCCCCCGAACAACTCCTGGTACGCTCGGATGACTTCCTGGACTGCTACAAGCGCGGCTTTGGCGTTCTCGTCGGAGAACTCGACGAAGATCAGTTCGGGCGTTTCTCTGCCCGTTCGGACGCTGAGTTGTTTGCGGAACTTCTCTTCCGCGAGCGCGTCCTGCGGACGTCCAAGTTCTCGCCACGCGGCGCTGCTCATTGCTTTCATTTGCACACGGCTGTGCTGGAGAAGGCTCGCCTGGGTATTGACGAAGCTGGCGAACATCGGCTGCAGCGTGGATTCCTCGCTCTGGTACAGCACGCGCGGCATGACCGGTTGAACGCGGATCATCCCCTCGGCTCGGAACTTGGGCTGCGGCAACAGGTATCCCGCCGCCGCGCCGCCCAGCCCACCGATCAGACTGAGCAGAATCGTGATGAGATAGCGTCCGCGCAGGTGCCGGTGCACCACGAGCAGGAGGTTCGGCGGCCGTTGCTCTTCGTGTGGGTGCAGCCGGTAGCCGGGGACGGACGCCCCGTCTGATTCGGAGTACACGATCATCGAACCATCGGAACTCATCGCCGCCTCCATTCCGGATTGCTCAACACATCAATAGCCGGACCGAGCGGAGCAAGAAGGCTCTCCACCAGCGATTTCTCCTCGGCGGCCGGGCGTCGGCGGGCGAACGCCACCTGGATCTGGGCCGCGCCGAACGGGCGGGACGCGTAATCCGAACCGGCCTGGCGTATCGCCGCCATGTCGATCGGAAGCCCCTGGCCGGGCACAGCGAAGAAGTTGTACACCACGAGAGTTTTGTACTGATCGAAGAGGCGCTGATCGAACTCGTACCGCATCGCCTGGATGGCCCGACCCCGGAAGTTCAGGTCGACCTTGCCGCGGTCTCTCTCCACCCATCCCAGGCCGGGGTAGCAGATGGGCGGGTAGTGGCCGGCCATGTCCCTGGTGTCGCGGCATTGAACGAGCATCATGCTCACCTGTTCACCGGACCTGACGTTGGTGTACCGTCTGCTCAACATGGCGTTCGGCCGAAGCAACGCCTGCGCCGACGCCGGCACGGGGATGTCCACACCGTCCCAGGAATCAAACTTGGCGGGAATGGCCTCGATCGCCTTCGCCGCTTCGATGTGGAACTGCTTGGCGTCCGCGGCGGAGGGGCGTCCGCGCGTCTCGAAATGCATGGCCACGATCACCAGAACGGCGAAGATCAGCGGGAGATGGCGGACGAGCGAGGTCATGAGGGAGCGAAGGAAGCGCGTGATCTACTGGTACGAGAGGTTGAACCGGGTGACCGGGATCTGGGCCCATCCGAGCACGGAGTAGATGCCCCGCAGCAGCAGGAACGCCACGGGCAACATCAGCCATCCGCTCACGTCATGGAACGCGTCCGCGACGCTGGTGGACGCGTATCCGTACAGCAGCACTGTCGGGAGGAGACGGATGATGTTGCAGAAGATGGCGGCGACGGGGCTGAGAACCAGGACGAGCACCCGGGCGTAGGGCCTGAGCGGAAGGCTGAACGCGAAGGCGTACGAGACGAGAATGAGCGCGAGCACCATGCGCATGCCATTGCACGCCTCGGCGACGGCGATATCGTGCCCGTTGAGGCTGAGCAGGTTCATGGAACGCTCGACGGGAAAGCCGAAGGATTCGAGAATGACCTGAGTGATCGCGGCGCTGGCGGTCTGGAGGGGGCCGGAGATGGCGTGGCGGATGGTTCCCGGCGTGGGCACCGCGAAGACCGCAACGGCGAACGCCGGGAACAGTCGCAGCAGGGTGTTGATACCCAGGCCGGTCACGGCGACCCCGATGACGACGATAACCGCCCCGGCGTGCCAAGCCGACTGGATAGCGTAGTAATACCCGATGTACGAAGCCGCCCACCCCACCAGCATGATCATCACACCAAAGAGCGTGCCCCGCGGGTGCAGGTGACGCAAGCGCAAGCGCCTCACCCACGCCAGCCACAAAGCGATGAACGGCACGAGGATGATGTGGCTCTGCTCCTCGTCGCGGCTGGCGATCGTGAGCAGGTCGCTCCACGTGACCCGCATGCACCAGACCGCGGCGGCGAACAACGCCAGCCAACCCAGCAGGAGCGGACGGCTGGTGAAGACCGAGCCGTCTTCGGCGGAGTTGCGGGGTGCGGCGCTGCTCATTTCTCCTCCGGCCGGGTGACGAACTCGTCGAACACCGATCTGCCCGCGTCGACAACGCCGCCGGGTCCCACCAGCGAACGGACCAGAACTGCGTCCTTTTTCACCACACCACCGGAGAGCACCACCGAGTCGTGCAGCCGGGAAGTGGGATCAACTTGAGCGCCGCGCTCCGCCAGCGAGAACCTCAAACGCCAGTCCGTCGCCGAAGAGGCGTCCAGAGGCGATTGACCCGGCGCCGTCGTGCGAAGCGCCTCGATGTAATCATCCAGCGTTCGGATGGGCAAGGGTGGCGTGTGAGAAGTCGCCACGACCCGCACATCGTGGTGGCGAGCGATGGCTGGAAGCCCCTGTTCTTTCAGGTCAATGAAGCCCTTGGCGGGCAGAGCCGCGAGCGACTCGCGGCGCAGCATGAAGATCCCTGTCGGCGTTCCGTCCCCGGTAGTGTGAACCACGGCGTCGGCGTCCGGAACCGCCAGATCTGGCAGCATCTCGCCGAGCGAATCCATGAGAATTGCGTGACCGGGCACGACGAGCACGCGGCTTCTCTGGGGCATACCGAGAACAATGTCCCGCAGGGCGCCGCCAGACCCCCGGGGCTCCTCGGAATCCAGACAGACCCGGGTGCAGGCCCATGACTCGGCGTCCGCCGGCACGCCGGCGATCGTGTTGGTCGCGAGGAAAAGCGGCAGATCCGGCCTTTCCAAGCCGCGGCGGAGTTCTTCGATTCGGTCAAACCAGAGCGAACCGATGGTGCGACCGCCATGGAACGGAAGGTCCATCCGCGATCTCCCCGCGGCTTTGGACAAGAGGGATTGGCGCACAGCACCGGCCAGCAGCACCACGCCGCCCAGCTCGGCGGCGATGGGCAACATCGAGAGCAGGCCACCGCGATTCGCCAGATCAGGGGATGGAACGATTTGGGTCAAGGAGATCACGCACCTTCGAGTTCAATCTCACTATCGGGCACACCGAGACCCGACCTGACCAGCCGGACGGGTCAGCCCTTGGAGCGCGGACGTACCCAGCAGCCTTACGGCGAAGGGGAGTCCGTCTATCAGGTACCTGCGGGCAAGCCGTCGCGGTTCCTGAACAAGCCGGTGCATCCATTCAATACCCGTACGCCGCATCCACACCGGCGCTCGGTGCACTTCGCCGGCCACGAAGCTAAATGTGATTCCCACACCGACGAACCACGTTCGAGGAAGTTGGGGCCTCATCCGCTCAATCAGGGCTTCTTGCTTCGGGCATCCCAGTGCCACTAAGACAATTCCAGCCTCGGTCGCACCCACTCGCGCGACCATGGACTGTACGAGGGCTTCATCCCGCTCGAAGCCCACCGGAGGACATTCGATCCCCACGATCTTCAGCGATGGGTACAGCTCTTGAAGCCGCGCGGAGGTCTTATCGGCCGTTCCCGGATTTCCACCGATGAGGTACAACGAGACGCCGACCTTCGCCGCGTGAGCGGCGAGCGCAAAGATGAGATCCGATCCCGCCGCCCGCTCGGGCAGCGGCGTCCTTCTCAATCTGCTCGCCCAGACCAGCGGCATGCCGTCGGCCAGCCGCAGAGTGGTGGCGTCGTACATCCGTCTGAAATCGGCGTCGCTGATTGCCCGCCGGAGGATGTCCAGGTTGGGCGTGACGACCCAGCCTCCAACGCCCTCCTTGGCCGCATGAACGATGTGCTCCGCGGCGCCCTCCAGCGTCACGCTGTGGATCGGAACTCCGAGAAGCTCAACCGTCTGAAGCATGCCCCGTGCCGTGTCAGGCCTTGACGATCCGAGCCCCCAGCCCGTTCAGGTTCCGCATCGCGTTACGAGTATCAACAACGAGGTTCGCGTGCGTGGCGATCGCCCGGTAATCGACAACGTCGTGGTTGGTCACGATGATGACGCAGTCGAATGAACGCAGCGCCGCGGGGGTGATCTCCACCGACTGCATATCGCGCTTGTGCCGCCGCATGTGCGGAAACCGAGGAACAAGCGGATCGTGGTACGAGACATCGGCGCCGATGTCCTCCAGAAGGTCGATGATCTCCGCGGCGGGGGTCTCACGAACATCGTCGACGTTGGGCTTGTACGCGAGCCCCACCACCAGTACCTTGGCGCCCTTGACGGCCTTGCCATCGTCGTTCAATGCCGCGGCAATGCGGTCCACCACGTAGTGCGGCATCTTGGTGTTGATCTCGCCGGCGAGTTCGATGAAGCGGGTGTACTGGCCGACCTCGCGAGCCTTCCACGTGAGATAGAACGGATCGATCGGGATGCAGTGCCCGCCGAGGCCGGGGCCGGGGTAGAAGGGCATGTACCCGAACGGCTTGGTGGCCGCGGCTTCGATGACCTCCCAGACGTCGATACCCATAGGCGTCAGCACCAGCTTCAGTTCGTTCACCAGTGCGATGTTGATCGCCCGGAAAGTGTTCTCGAGGATCTTCGCTGCTTCGGCGACTTCGGCGGAAGAGACGGGGACAACATGCTGGATGCCCCGAGCGTACATCGCCGCGGCGAGCTGCGTGGACCGCGCATCCAAGCCGCCGACGAGTTTGGGAGTAGTCCTGGTGTTGTGCGATTTTCGACCCGGGTCTTCGCGTTAGGGGCTGAACGCCACGAAGAAATCCTCTCCGCAGACGAGGGGTTCGGCGCCCTTTGGGCGGGCATCGAGCATCGCCGGCAGCATGTCATCGCGGGTGGTGCCGGGGTAGGTCGTGGATTCGAGCACAACGAGCTGCCCGCGACGCAGGGCCCGGCCGATGTCGCGCGAGGAGTTGATGACATAGGACATGTCCGGTTCCTGGTGCCGCCCCAGAGGCGTGGGAACACAGACGATGATCGCGTCGGGCTCGCTGAGCCGGGAGAACTCGGTGGTCGCCGCGAATCGCTTGCTCTGAGATAGCTCGTTGGCGATCTCCGGGCCCAGGTGCTTGAGGTAGCTCTTGCCCTGCGTCAGCGCTTCAATCTTGGCAGGATCGATATCGAAGCCCAGCACGCGGAATCCGCCCGCATGGAGCGTGTGCGCGAGGGGAAGGCCGACGTAGCCCAGACCGATGATGCCGATCAGTGCATCGCCAGATGCAAAGCGTGATCTGAGCTGCTCGAAGGTATCCATAGGTGCTCGTAATCGTCAGGGTGTTCGAGAAGCGCCCGGTGCGGCGGATGGTCGCTCGTCGTACCTTTCGGAAGTAGGAATCGTGAATGGCGCGGGTGCGTCCGGATTCCAGTGATGAAATGATCGGGCTTCGGCACGCTCGACGGCCCTCTGCTTGCCAAAAACAAGGCTCTCGAGCTGGTATCGGCGAAGGAACCGTCTGAACTGTGCGTCCCCGTACCTGGGCACGCGCTTGAACATGCTCTCCAGGTAGCCCAGATAAATCGCGAGGCCTCCGAGGATGACCGGAGGGTGGGGCAACCGGTAGATAGCCGAGGCGGTGATGAACAAAATTCCGGTCCCCATGAACCACTGGCCGAATCCATGGCGTTTGCGGCCTTTCCAGATGTTGCCCTGGCTAGACCCCATTGGCCGCAAGTGAATGAACCTCAGTTCTGGGCGGTCGGTGCTGCCCACCTGCCAGCCAAGCATCCGCGCGCGGTGGCAGTCGATACCGTCCCACATGACCTGACGCACAAATCCGCCTATCTGTTTGAAACATGAGACACGGTAAAACTTGGTCATGCCTACCGACAGATCGTCGCCGGCGATTTCGCCAATGAGCTCTCCCGAGAAATCCCCCGACTTGTTGGAAGGGCCGGGGTAGTAGGGCTTCCCCGAGTAGCAGCCCAGCCGTGGCCTGGCGTCC
>JBGAMO010000111.1:0-15423 GCA_044222845.1 Phycisphaerales bacterium | reverse complement strand
GAACGAGCGGCGTGACACGCGCGGCGACCGGACCGTCGGAGAGGTCGCTAAGTCCGCATCGCGAGCGCACACAGCATCCGCAAGTTCATGATTGGCCGCAGCCGCCACCAGAATCTCTCCTCACAAAGGACCAAGAGGATTACCGCCACCACCGTGGCTGGTGTTGAGGATAGTGAAACCACGCCAAAACTGCAAGAGGTAACGCGCTCTCGCGAGAATTTCCAAGGGTTTCCATCCCTAACAAACTTCTATCGCACAGTTATCGCGTGCGGCGTCGGCCGACGCCGACTCCCAGGCCGCACAGGAGCGCGGTCAGCGCTCCCGCGTTCGGCACCGTGTAGTCGACCGTCAGCACCGGGCGGTTTGAAACCGTGGCCGCTTCACGCGAATCCCAACGCTTGGCCGTTTGATTAGTGGTTTCATTCCCGAGCATGAACCATCCCGCGTTGGAGGCCGGGCTGTTCACCCAGGCCCTGACGTCCGCCAGCACGCCCGCGCCGGTGAACTGGTAAAAGCCGGTGCCGCCGACGCCGATCGACACGGAAGGCTCCGCGCGAAAATCCCCACCGGGCGTGGTCCACATCGCGCCGCCGAACCGACGGTGCGTCCATGTGGCATCTTCCGGCGTGGCCAAGGTACCGCCTCCGCCGCCCATGGAGTTTGAGTTGCTGGTGCCCTCGCCCCAATCCGCGAGAGAGAAGTAAAGCGACACGATTTCGGAACCGGTCGAGGTTCGGGACATGCGCATCGTGAGCGTTGCGCTGTTGATGACCGAACCGGCGGGGATGGAGGAGAGATCAAAGGCGATCAGGGAACGCCTCTTGGCCCCGACCGAGGTCTCGCCGCAGAACAGTCCGGTCCCGGCCCCGTTGCTGAAACTGCCTTGTTCCTCAAATAGTGTGTTGTCCTTGGCCGCCTGCAACGCGACCACCGTCGCGTAAGACGACGCGGGCACACAGACCGATACCGCGACCGCGGCAACTACACACGCGCGCATGACAAACTCCTTGCGAGATGCGTCCGTGGACCGGACCGATGAGGGCCGGTCTGTGACGACTATGAGGAATATGCCACACAAAATAAAGAATGCCAAACGAATCGGAACAATTTTGTGATTTTTGAGCAAATCGCCCGATGAGTTCGGGCTTCTGGGGCCACCGGCCGACACAACGGCGCGTCGACCGCCCCAACATCCACCGGACGCCTCCCATAACCGACCTTTTCCTGCAAGAGTCGAACCGAACAATCGAAGTCCTCGGTGAATAACCCCGAGAGACCTCCTCCGGGGCCGCGGGGTTTCTTGCGCGCTGCAGGTGCGATATGGTACTTCCCTTGGTCACAATGTCCTCGCCACCCGCAACTCCCTCTTCGCAGCCGTCCAATCCTGAGCGGCGGGAGGGCGAGACGCTTGTCCAACTCGCGGCGGCGGCGGCGAAAGGCGATCGGCAGGCGTTCGAGGCGATCCATCGCAGGTTGTCAGGCGGGTTGTACCGGCTGTTCATGGATCGCACCAACGGCCGCGTGGAAATCGTCGAGGATCTGTGCCAACGAACGTGGCTGGCGGTCTGGGAATCGCTCCAGGCCGGCCGTTACGACCCATCGCGATCGGCGATGACCACGTTCGTGTACGCCGTCGGGTACAAGCTCTGGCTGCAGCAACTCCGCACATTCTCGCGGCCGGAGACCCTTGTCCCTGACGTTGCCGACCGCTCGGATGCCTCGGACGGCGATCCGCACGACGCGGCGGGTTTGGCGGAACTGCTCCAGAATGTCCGGGAATGTCTGAACGCGTCTGGCCCCGAACCGTTGCTTACGGAAGAAGAACGCGGCATCGTGCGGGCCTCAGCGGCGGGCGCCTCGGACCGCGACCTGGCACGACAACTGAACATCGCCGCGAGCACCCTGAACGCCCGCAAACAGAGTGCCTTCCAGAAAATTCGCCGGTATCTGGCGAAGAAGGGGCACCGCACGGATTCCACCGAACGCTGATGCCCCGAAAGCGAATACCCGAGAAGGCCGGGACCGATCACGAGCCGCACTTTCAAGGTGAGTTCCCCATGACGCCCGAACAACTCCAACGCCTTGTCCGCATGGCCGAAGAAATCGAGGCATTGGAACGTTCCGCGGTCGAAGGCACGTCCGAGGCTTCGACGGAGCAATCGGGCAGATTCCGGTTGCCCGATCCGCCGGCTCCGATCCCCTTCTCGACCAAGCTCAACACGCCCCACACACTCGCGACCCACGCAGGCTCACGCCGCGTCTGGTCGCGTTGGGTAGCGGCGGCGAGCGTTGCGCTCATCGGGACGATCGGGTGGCAGGCGTTGCAACCGGCGTACATCTCGCTGCGTTCCAAGCCGCGGATCATCGCGCAGCGCCCAGCGGCGTTGAATGGGACCGCCGGCGTGACACCAAGCCAGGAGCCCGTTGCGGTACGCGGCGTTGAAGCCGTGGCGCCGGCCGAAGTGACCGCACCCGTCATGGTCGCGACGGCGCAGACGCCGTCGATGCCGGTGGCGGAACAGCCCGAATGCAATACGACCGAGCCGCTGTTCGCGACGGTCGTGATCGCCGTCGCGCTCGACGCGGATTCCGGTTGCCGCGCTCATCACAAGGTGATCCATCAGTTCCCGGGTTGGGCGTCCGCCGAGTCGATCCACCGTTCGGATCTGCTGCGGGTGGGCCTTGAGTCGCTCCCGTTCTCGTCCCCCGACGGGATTCTGGTCGTCTCGATCACCGGCCCGGTGGAAGACCTGCCGCACACCGAGCAGGAGGCCGAACTAAAGCTCGCCTGCACCGACATGCGGCGGCTCGATCCGGTGACCAACGCGCTCGTGGGCGAGTTCGGCCACGACGAAGCGAAGTACGCCGCGGCGATGCAGTCGTGCGTGGCCGACAACCTCACGGTGGAAGCCGCGACGATGATGGCCAACTCGGGCATGCCCAAAGCGTTCGAGTAGCTCACCGGCCCGAGGCGGCCTTGGCCGCGGCGACGGCGAGTTGATCGCATCGCTCATTCTCGGGATGCTCGTTGTGGCCGCGGATCCAATGGAACCGCACGGCGTGCTTGGTCGCCAGCGCGTCCAGCTCCATCCAAAGGTCTTGGTTCTTCACGGGGGCCTTGCTGCTGGTTCGCCAACCGTTGCGCTTCCAGCCGTGGATCCACTCCTTGAGCCCTTTGAGCACGTACTGGGAGTCGGAGTACAGATCAACCTCGCTCTCGCGGGTGAGCGCCTTGAGACCCTCGATCACCGCGATCAGTTCCATGCGGTTGTTGGTCGTTTCGGGCTCTCCACCGCTGCACTCTCGTTCCTTGCCGGTGGCCGGGTGGCGCAGAATGAAGGCCCAGCCGCCCGGGCCGGGGTTGCCCGAGCAGGCGCCGTCTGTGAAAAGGTGCACGAGTGTCTTGCTCACGGGGCCGAGCGTAGGAGGCCGTTACTCGGTCGTCGCCAACCGGCACATCAGTTCAATGCCCACGGGCAGGGCGTCGTCATTGAAATCAAAGTCGGGCTGGTGGAGCGTGGGGCACGAGTCGGCGTTGCGGGGCTTGAGGCCAAGAAAAAAGAAGCACGCGGGCACACGCTGTCCGTAATACGAGAAGTCCTCGCCTCCCATCGTGGCGTGCTCTGTGCGATCGACCCGATCGCCGCCCAGGGCGGCCCGGGCGACGGAGAAGAACTGTTCGGTCGCATCCGGATCGTTGTGCGTGACCGGGTAGCCCTCGTGCCAGTCGATGTGGGCGGAGCAGCCGATGGCGCGGGCGGCGGATTCCACGATTTCGAAAAACCGTCGCTTGGCGAGTGTGCGGGTCTCGGCCCGCAAGGTCCGGATGGTCCCGATGAACTGCACTTCCTGCGGGATGATGTTGTTCGCGGTGCCGGCGTGAACCGCGCCCACGGTGCACACCACGCTGTCGAGCGGGCTCACGTTGCGCGACGCGATGCTCTGGAGCGCGGTAATGACGTGCGCGGTGGCAAGGATCGGATCATTTCCGTAGTGCGGATAGGCCCCGTGGCTCTGCACGCCCTTGATGGTCACGTTAAAGTCGTCGGTGGCTGCCAGAAGCGGGCCGGGCTTGGTCGCGACATGCCCGACTTCCACGGTGGGCCAGCCGTGCAGACCGAACATCACCTCGACAGGCTGACCCAGCCCGCCGCCGACGTCGCCCGCGAGGGCCCCTTCCTTGCACATCACATCCGCGCCGCCGCCGCCCTCCTCCGCGGGCTGAAAGACGAAGGCTACCGGACGCGGCCGGGGCAGTTTGCTCAGGACACGCGCCGCGCCAAGAAGTATGGTGGTGTGACCGTCGTGCCCGCAGGCGTGCATCACGCCGCTGGTCTGCGACGCGTAGGGTTTTCCGGTCTGCTCCACGATCGGAAGGGCGTCCATGTCAGCGCGAAGACCGACGGCCTTGCGGCCGGCGTTCGACGGGTCGGTCGCGGGTAGGTACCCCAGCACGCCGGTCCCCCCGCCCAGGCCCGCCTTGAACTTGACCCCCATCGCGCCCAGTTCACGCTGCACCACGCCGCTGGTGCGTTTCTCCTGGAACGACAGCTCGGGGTGCCTGTGCAAGTCGTGCCGGATGGCCCGCAGGCCGGTCAGCTCCGAGGCGATGAGTTGGCGGATATTGGACATTCCCAATCATACGGACGGGCTACGAAGCCGGAACCGCGCCTACTGTTGATAGACCTCCATTCGGAGCAACTGCAATGTCAAATAACTCAGATCAGAAAAAGAACATGATTGTCGGCGGGATCGCGGTGGCCGCGATCGCATTGACCGCCGTGGGCTTGGGAGTCTACTTCTTCGGCCCCGCCAAGGCGCCGCCGCCGCCGCCGGGCCAGGACCTTCAGTCCGGCATGACCGAGACTGAGAAGGCTGACTTCCAGAAGGAACAAGAGACCAAGAAGAAGATGATCAAGGCTGTCTCGACCGGCAGTTCGTGATCGCGTCGGCCGCGGCATTTCGCGGCAAGGCCTCTTCCGTTCGAGGATGTACGAAGCTACTCCCGCGCCGACGCAGCAGCGCCGGCGTTTTTCATTGAGGGCACCAGTGCTGTTTCGCGCCTACGCAAAGATCAACCTTATCCTGTCGGTCTCCGCGCCCAAACCGGCGGGGAGCGACAAGCCGGGGTTCCACGAAATCGCATCGTGGTTCTCCTGCATCGACCTTTGGGACGATCTGGCGATCACACCACTCGCCGCGGGCGCCGCCAGTGAGTTCAGCGTGCGTTGGTCGGACGATGCTCCGCGGAGCACGGCGATCGACTGGCCGGTCGAAAAGGATCTGGCGTTTCGGGCTCACCGGCTCCTCGAGTCGCACGTCGGCAGACCGCTGCCGGCGCGATTGGACCTGAACAAACGCATCCCCGTCGGCGGCGGGTTGGGCGGTGGCTCTTCGGATGCCGCGGCGGCGTTGGTGGGCCTCAATGAGGTGTTCGGGTTGGGGCTTTCGCTACAGCAACTGGGGTCGCTCGGATCGCAACTGGGATCTGACGTTGCGTACTTCGTCTGCAACGCGGGCGAGTGCGCAGCGCCCGCCGTGGTGACGGGCTACGGTGAAACCATCGAGCGGATCGACCGCGTCGAGAGCGGAGTGCTCCTGGTCATCCCACCGTTCGGCTGTCCCACCGGTCCGGTCTACAAGGCGTACGACGCGTTGCTCGCGGATCGCGCGATCAACGAACCGACACGGCGCGAAGCGATGGCGAACGAGACACTGCTCCGCAAGCGGCTCAGCAAGATACGTGCATCGATCCAGAAGGGTCTGGGCTTCCCCTCGGACCTTCTGTTCAACGATCTGGGTCTGGCCGCGTACCGCGTGGAACCGCGGCTGGGACGCCTTGCAACGAACCTGGGCAACTCGCTCCGCGAACCGGTTCATGTGACCGGCAGCGGGAGTTGCTTGTTCGTCGTGTGCCCCAAGGGCAAGATCGACGCGATGACGAACAAGGCAAAGGAGACAGCGGCGGCCCAGGAGCCCGGGACTATCTGCCTCGCGACTCAACTGCTGTAGGAATCCGCGACGCTGTTTCTCAACGACGCCGCCGGGCCCCGAGCCCAGCCAGAAGCAGCAACAGCGAGGCGCCCGGAGCCGGCACCGATTCGACGCTGATGTCGTCCAGAATGATCGAACCGTTGGGCGTTGTGGCAGCGAAGACCAAGGAAGTGCTCGCGCCGGACGCGGCGATTTGAACTTGGTAGTGCGTCCAGTTCATCGCCTGGAACGCGGGCGAAGCCGGAAGAGAGAGCACACCCAACTGGCTGCCCCCCCAAGACACCGTCGCCATCGCGTTGCCCGGGTACGGGTGGTACGCGTGGGCCGCGTACCAGAAACTCAGGATGTACTGGCCGCCGGCGACCGTTGACAAATCCTGAGAGATGGACCCGGGCAGATCGGGACCGGCAAGGTCCAGCGAGTACAGGCCGCTGTGCGCGTTGGTGTGACCGGTGTGGTGAATGTCGACCGAATCACCGCCGATCGTCCATCCGGGAAGGGACAGGTCCCCGGCAAGCAGGTTCCGGAAGCCTCCCGCGGGCGCGCCCGGTCCGGACTCGAAGCCCCCGTTGACGACGATGCTGACGCCGTTCGCCGAGGAAACACCAAGGGCGATCACAAGAAACAACTTCACTGAAATTTGCACGGTCTCTCTCCTTTGCCACGTCCTAGAACCACTTCCGCTGCATGAAGCGTATCACCGATCGCCTTGGCGGTCATTCACGGAGCCCCGCGGGTCGAAGCGGCGTCACCGCCGCGGCTCGGTCAGACGCGAGGACCGCTGCGGCTGAGGTCATCGATGGTCTTTGCGTGCTTCTTGCGGAGCGGCTCGGCGATGTCTCGCACGAAGCGTTCGGTCTGCTGCACGCTGCGGCCGATGTACTTCATGGGATCCATCACGCCGGACCAATCAAGATCAGCGTCGAGACTGCCGCCGCGGGACTTGGAATGAAACGCGGGGTCCGCCTTGAGACGGTCGAGCAGGTCATTCTCAAGGCCTTCCTGTTTCACTCGCATCCCGGAAGCCTGCGCGTGAACACGGATCAGTTCGTGGTAGTGCTGACGGTCGCCGCCTCCTGCTTTGACGGCGGCCATGAGCAGGTTCTCCGTGGCCATGAAGGGCAGGTCGGCCATCAGGTTTTTGCGGACCGTGGCCTCGTGCACGACGAGCCCGCCGCAGACATTGAGCATCAGGTCCAACGCACCGTCCAGCGCGAGGAACGACTCGGGCAGACACAGACGGCGGTTGCTGCTGTCGTCGAGCGTGCGTTCCAGCCACTGCGTCGCGGCGGTGTCGAACGCGTTGCCGGCGAGGTTCATGACGAACCGCGTGAGGCCGCAGATGCGTTCGCACCGCATGGGATTTCGCTTGTAGGGCATCGCCGAAGAGCCGATCTGTTTCTCCTCGAAAGGCTCGTCGATCTCCTTGCGGTTGCAGAGCAGCCGCAGGTCGGTGGCGATCTTGTGGAGCACGCTGGCGACCGACGCGAGCCCGGCGAGCAACTGCGCCTCGATCACTCGCGGGTAGGTCTGGTTCGTGAACGGGATGCAGTCAAAATCGTCGGCGTCGAGTTCGAACTGCGCCAGGAAGGCCTTCTCGAGCGCGTCGACCTTTGCGTGATCGTTCCCGCAGAGCGCGAGGTAGGAGGCCTGGGTGCCGGTGGCGCCTTTGAGTCCACGCATGAAGCCCTTCATGGCGTTCCATTGGTCCCTGGGGAGCACGAGAGAGCCGTGAAGATCGAACGCCCACGACACCGCGCGACGACCCACCGTGGTGGGCTGCGCGGGCTGGTAGTGGGTCATCGCGAGCGTGGGAATCCTCGCGTAGCGTGCAGCGAATCCGGCGAGCACGGCCACGGTCGCCTCGATTTTGTCGGAGACCAGCCGGACCGATTCCGTGAGGATGAGCAGATCGGCGTTGTCGTTCACGTCCTGGCTGGTCATGCCCAGGTGGATGATCGGACGGGCCTTGGGGCAGGTGTCTCCCAACGCGTGAACGTGGGCCATGACGTCATGGCGGAGTTCGCGCTCGTACTTCTCGGCGGCACGGATTTCGTCATCGCTGATGCCGCGAGCGACCGCGGCGCGCAGTTCCGCCACCTGCTCGGCGGAGACGGGCAGGCCGAGCTGGTGCTGGGCCGCGGCCACGGCGAGCCAGATCCTCCGCCACGAGTTGAACTTGTGACGCGACGACCACAGCCGCAGCATCGCTGGGCTGGCGTTGCGGGAGGCCAGGGGGCTGGAATACGCGTCGTACACGGAGTTCATGCGCCGAACTCTACACGCGACGAGCCGGGTTTGGACGGAGCCGGCTCAGATTCCGTTCCACCGGACGAACCCCTCGATCGCCTCGTACTCGGCGAGCCCCAGCTTGTCGTAGATCGCGGCCGTATTGCGGTTGCGGTGCTCGGCACGCTGCCAGAACTCGCGGGTGTCGTTGGGGCCGGGGAAGAGGGCCGAGTCCTTCTGGCTCTCGTGCTTGAAGATCGCGATGCGCTTGCGGCGGACCTCATCGGGTGAAAGGGGCACGGCCATCTCGATCTCGTGGGGCCCCCACTCCTGCCAGGCGCCGCGGTAGAGCCACACCACGCAGTCCTTCATCCATTCCTGATCACGCAGGCGACGGAGGGCTTCGAAAATCGCCGCGAGACAAACGCGGTGCGTGCCGTGCGGGTCGGACAGGTCGCCCGCGGCGTACACCTGATGCGGCTTGACCTTCTGGAGCAGGTCCATCGTGATCCGGATGTCGTCCTCGCCGATTGGCTTCTTCTTGACCCGGCCGGTCTCGTAGAAGGGCAGGTCAAGGAAGTGGATGTTCTCGAGCTTCACACCGCTGTAGCGGGCGCCGGCGCGGGCCTCGGTGCGGCGGATGAGCGCCTTGATCTTCTGGAGTTCAGCGGTGTCGGGCTCTCCGGGGCTCTTGCCCGCCAGGAAAGACTCAATGTTTGACTCGAGCTTCTCGGCGAACTCGCGGCCCAGTTGCGGAAACGCCGCGGCGAACTCTCGAACGAAATCCACGTGCCGCAAGGCCGACTCATCCCACACGGCGATGTTGCCGCTGGTCTGGTACGCGACGTGGACCTCGTGGCCCTGATCGCACAGGCGGATGAAGGTGCCGCCCATGCTGATGACGTCGTCATCGGGGTGCGGGCTGAAGACGACGACTCGCTTGGGGAAGATGTCGCCCCCGGGCACGCCACGCGAGGCTCCCATTTCCGAGCGATTGGCGTCCTTGGGTTTGCCGCCCGGCCACCCGGTGATCGTCCGCTGCATTGCGCGGAAGACCTCGATGTTGATGTCGTACGCGCTGCCTCGGGCGGCGAGCAGGTCCTGCAGACCGTGCTCGTTGTAATCCTCGTCGGTGAGCTTCAGGATGGGCTTGTCGAGCTGCCTGGCGAGCGAGATGACCGCCCGCCTGGTCGTCGGGTGGTCCCACGCGAGGCCGAACTCCTCGATCGGTCCGAGCAGCCACGGCGTCTTGAACCGCGTGAGTTCGGCCGACGACGCGGGATCAAGCACGAATCGGGCGTTGGGATGCTGCTGGAGGAAGCTCGCGGCGACCGAGTTGGTGATCTCGCCTTCAACGGCGCGTTTGACGATGTTTGCCTTGTGCTCGCCAAAGGCGAGCAGAAAGATCTGTCGGGCGTCGAGGATCGAGCCGACGCCCATCGTGACGGCCTTCTTGGGCACGTTCCATTCGCCGAAGAAGTCGCTGGCCGCGTCCATGCGCGTCACTTTGTCAAGGGTGATCATCCGCGTGCGGCTGTCTCGCGAAGAACCGGGCTCGTTGAAACCGATGTGACCGGTGCGGCCCACGCCCAAGAGCTGGATGTCGATGCCGCCGGCGTCCCGGATGTTCCGCTCGTAGCGTTCGCACGCCGCGGCGACTCCGTCGCGCGCCACAGTGCCGTCGGGAACGTGGGTGTTCTCCACCGGAATATCGATGCGGTCGAACAGGTACTCCCGCATGAAACGGCGGTAGGACTGGAGCGCATCGGGCTGCATGGGCCAGTATTCGTCCAGGTTGAACGTCAACACGTTCTTGAACGAAAGGCCCTCCTGCTTGTGCAGGCGCACGAGTTCTTCGTAGACACCGACCGGCGTTGAGCCCGTCGCAAGGCCCAGCACGGCGTTCTGTCCCTTGGCGGCGCGATCGCGGATGAGCGCGGCGATCTCGGCGGCGACGGCAGCGCTGGCGGCGGCGCTGGTGGGATAAACGGAAACCGGGATGCGTTCGCCACGGTAGTCGTTCGTGGCGTGCACTGGGGTATCGCTCGCGGGCGGTTCGGTGAGCATGGGTAGGACTCGTGGCTCAGGTGTCCGAAAGGTCATGGTATATTCTATAATATGTCAAAGCCGAGTAACCTCGGGCTTAAAATAGGCCGCGGTTTTGGGCCAGATCGGGCACGCACCAACATTGGGCAAGTGCGAACAGCCGATGATGTGTTATAGGACGTTTCTCGAACAATTGGCGGCCTAGGCATTGCGGCGAGCGTTGGACCGTTTCAGTTGTGACAACGGCGCCGGAGAAGCAGTTGTCTGGGCAAATCGAAGTCGATGGGCTTGGCACGCTTCGCCTCGACCGATGCACCTCTGAACCGTCCACTGTGTCGGCCAACGATGCGGTTTCGACTCGCACGCGCCGATTGCACCGAAGTTCGACTTTGCGTGAGGAGCACGCCGAGGATGCCCCGATTTTCATCCCGCAATCGCCGACACCGCTTGCGAACCACACCGCCATGGGCATCTCGTGAGGGGCGTGCCTACCATCCCCTCTTGCAAAGGCGGGGTGTAGCGCAGCTTGGTAGCGCGTCTCGTTCGGGTCGAGAAGGTCGCTGGTTCGAATCCAGTCACCCCGATTTTGGTTTCAACCCCGCGGATCATCGATCCGCGGGGTTGTCGTTTTTGGCCTGATGCGGCTCAGGAAAGGTCGAGTACGACACCCAGCCGACACGGCCCACACCACCGCAGGTACCATCCCGCCGCATGGGAAAACGCGACGCTCTTCACGTTCCTGTTCTGCTCCCGCAGGTATTGGACGTGCTTGCGCCCGGGCCGGGCCAGACAATCGTTGATTGCACTCTGGGCCTGGGCGGCCATTCCGCGGCGATCCTTGAGCGGATCAAGCCCGATGGCCGCCTCATCTCCATCGACTTGGACACCGAGAACATCGCTGACGCACGCGTGCAGTTGCAGCGGGTCAAGGGCCGGGAGGGCACAGTTGCATTTGACCTGGTGCATGACAACTTCGCCAACCTGCCCGCGATTCTGGAGCGGCTTGGCGTGGCGGCGGGGAGCGTGGACGGGGTGCTGGCGGATATCGGCATCGCCAGCACCCAGATCGATAACCCTGATCGCGGGTTCTCCTACCGCAGACCGGGGCCGCTGGACATGCGGATGGACCCGTCGCGGGGTGAACCCGCCTCGGCGCTCATCAACCGGCTGACCCAGCAGGAGATCATCGATGCACTGCTCAAGTACGGCGACGAGACCGACGCACCCAAAATCGCAAAGCTGATCGTCAGTCGGCGTCAGGCGGCGCCCATCACGACCACAGAGCAACTCATGTCGATCGTGTGCGAGGCGCGTGACTTCACGATCCAGCGTGCTGCGGGGGCGAAACTTCACCCCGCGGCGAGGACCTTTCAGGCCCTGCGCATCATGGTCAACACGGAACTGGACAACCTGAGCAGTCTGTTGACCAGCCTTCCGCGGGTGCTCAAGCCCGGCGGTATGGCGGCGATCATCACCTTTCACAGCGGAGAAGATCGCAAGGTGAAGCACTCGTTCCGCGATCTGTTCCGAGCCGGCGTGTACGCCGCGGACGGGAGGGACCCGATCATCGCCACCGAGGATGAAATCAAGGCGAACCCTCGTTCGCGGTCTGCGAAACTGCGGTGGGCGAGATTAGCGGGCGGACCATCGCCGTGCGAACCAACAGGATTCCGCTGATGTTCCGGCAGATCAGGGATGTTTCCCTGATGCCGTTCCGGGTCGGGTTCAATAGCATGAGCCGATGAACACCCACCCGATTTCGTGGCCGACGGACCGCATCATCCGTTCATCGGTGCTCGCGGTTCTCGCGGCCGTTCCGATCTCTTCAATCATTGCCAATGCCGCGATCTACGACGCCGCGGCTGATTTCTCGCTCACCAACGGCAATCCCAACGGCGTCTGGACGTACGGATATCGCCCGTCCACACCCGGCTCGGCGTTAACGGTGTTTCCGAACTCCGCCGTGCAGCCCAACGGGCTGTCCGCGTGGTTTGATGCGGCCTACAACCCGCTGGGCACCCCATCGTTCGCCGCGAATCTCACGGCCTCTCCGGTGTACGGAGCGGGCATGACGTGGCCGCCGGGAAGGCTGTCGTTCCATCCCAGCCCGATCCATGACGCCGTTCTGAGGTGGACCTCTCCCAGCAGAGGCGAGTGGGACATCAGCGCGCTGTTCATCGGGATGGACGGTGGCACGACCAACGTGACCGTGATTCGCGGAGAGGGCGATGTTCTGTACACAGCGACGCGGAGCGGCAATGGCGGAAACGCGGGGCCGTTCGTAGCGAAGATGGTGCTCGACGTTGGGGAGACGATCGAGTTCGTCGTGAACAACGCGGGCTCGTTCTACTACGACACGACGGGCTTGGAGGTGATCATCAGCGGGGGCTGTCCCGCGGACTTCAACGAGGACGGCGGCATCGACGGCGCTGACGTCGAAGCGTTCTTCTACGCCTGGGAAATGGGCGAGTATCGAGCGGATGTGAACGCCGACGGCGGAGTTGACGGCGCGGATGTGGGCATGTTCTTCGCGGCGTGGGAAAACGGAGGATGCTGAAGCGGGAATACACCGACAGCCAATCCTCCAAACACTGACAACTCCATCGAAGGGCGTTGGGGGTTCGCCCATCGTGCGGAAGTCCGGTATCCCCAACTGCGGAAGGTGATTGAACCTCTACCACGTAGTTATCCGAACCAATCGACCGCAAAAACGACGAAACATCTCGAATGCTGTTGCTTCGCAGGCATCCTGAAGTAGAATGCCAAGGATTCTCCGTCATTTCATGACGCGGACAAGCGGGGCGGCAGGCTCCGACCGAAACGCAAGACCTGATTGTCACCAGAGGGAGAGCAAGATGTCACTGAAGATCACCAAAGTTGGTGTGCGGGCGCTGGTTGTGTTGGCCGGCATCTCCGGCGTCTGCAGCGCGCAGGTCCGGCTGCAACAGACCGGCACGCCGTTCAACAATCCGATCGGCGTGGCGTACAACCCCACGAACACGTCGCTCATCGTGACGTCGAACTATCCGACGGGCAATCCAAACTCCTTTTCCCGTATCGATCAGTTCGGCAACACCACGCCGTGGTCGACCGCGTCCGGGCTCGGCGGAGAGTTGTACCTCGATATCCCGCGCACAAACGTCTCGGGCTGGACGGCCGGAGAGACCTTTACGGGTAACGGCACGCCCGGACAGATCATGCGTATCTCGGCGAACGGCGCAACGGTAACCAACACCTGGACAACGCTTCCGGGTGAAACCGGCGTGCCGGCCGGCCAGATGCGGTTCGACAACACCGGCATATTCAACAACGACCTCATCGTGACCACCACCTCAGGCAATGTCTGGCGTGTGAAGGCCAACGGCGTGCCGATCTTCCTGGCCAACCTGGGCGCGGGAGGCGACTACGAAGGGCTGGCCGTGGTGCCCAACGACCTCAACCGGTACGGACCGCTTTCCGGCAAGGTCGTCATCGGCGATGAGAACAGCACGAACATCTGGACGGTCGACACCACGGGCAACGTGACGATGCTGCCGGGCATCGCTCCTCCGCAGGTCGAGGGGTTGCACATCATCCCGGCCAACGAGAGCTTTGTCGGCGTGGACTACGCCGACAGCGCCCTGCTGTACGCCGACAGCTCCTACTTCACGCCCTATGTCGGCGACCTGCTCGTGGTGAGCGAGATCATCGGGCCCGGAACCAGCGGGCTTTCTCGCCTGCTGTGGAACGGCACCGGCGCCGGGGGCTTTACCGTGGCCCCGATCCCGCTGACCAACGACTCGTTCGTGCCGCACCTGTGGGAAGGCTCGACCTTTGCGCCGGTGGTGGTGCCCTCGCCGAGCGCCGCGGCGGTGCTGGGACTTGGGCTTCTCGCGGATCGGCGTCGTCGTCGATAAGACCTCAGCGAGTACCGAGCCACACATCACCCCGCGAAGCACTTGCCGAATGCCGCAAGAAGGCGAGGGTCACCGCGCACCCTGAGTTGCAGGGTGAGCAGTAATCGGACGATGCCGACTTCCTTCCGCAGGAAGCGCAGCCACGCCGCCGATCGCGCCGTCACCCTCAAGTCGGACTGACCAACGTGGCCGCCGCGCACCTCGATGCGTTGATCCTTGATGGTCACAGTGCAATCGGCCGGATCGTCGCCGGTGAACCGGAAGTGGTATGTCGCCTCGACACCCTTTGACCTGCCCGGCTGAAACGCAAGGTGCATGGTGCGAACGAAGCTGCCGATCGAGGTGGGCCGCAGGACCGAGCCCACGTGTTGAATCTTCTTGTGAGGAAACCGCCTCGCCACGTGCTCCGCCGCGTCGGAGTTATGCTGCACGTAGATCGTCTCCTGCTTGTCTTGGAGAGGCTTCACGATCTCCTTGATGAATCCGGGCCGGTCGTCGAGAAACGGCTTGATGACATCCTCTCCCGCGGGGCAGACGCTCAGGCAGTAGGCTGCTTTGTAGTTGGGGCCGAAGGCCAGCGACTGCCACATCGAGGCGCTCTGGGAATCGCTGTTGCGTCGTCGATACTCCTCGGCGCTGCCGCTGTCCGCGACCGATTCGACCCAGTCGGTGAATCCGCCCATGAACTCGCGATAGTTGTGGGTGTAGCACGCGCTGAAGTTGAAGCCAATCTCTGAGATCGCCCCGACCGGACATGCCGCGATGCACAGCTTGCATCCCAGGCAGGGGTTGTAGTCGATGGGCTGAGTCTGTTCGCTCACCGCAGCGTCGATGAGGATGGTGCCCAGGAGGATGAAGCTGCCGAACTTCGGATGGATCACATTGCGGTGGATACCCATCCGCCCCAGACCCGCCGCGACGGCCACCGGCTTGTGAGAGACAACCCAGATCTTGCCCGGGAACCGGTCCATCTCCGCCGGGAAGCCCACGGAAGGGTTGATCGCACGCACGCCGCGGAGGGCGAGTTTCGCGACGATGAGGCGCGTGACCCGATTGACTTCATCGTTGGTGGAGTGGAATTCGAGGTTTGCGACGCTGCGGGCGGTGCTGCGGATCGGCTCCTGGTTCATGCGGCACACGATGCTCACCAGGGTTCTTGTGCTCGGGAAGAACGACATGATGTCGCGGCGCTGATCATCAAGCTCCGGGCGGTCGATCGAGACGACGCCGACGTCCTCAGCGCCGGCATCCAAACACA
>JBGAMO010000110.1:0-15578 GCA_044222845.1 Phycisphaerales bacterium | reverse complement strand
CGCTGTTTGAGTCGCCGCCCGCGCCGCCGTGGCCCGCGCCCGACGCATCGCCGGTGCTGTCGAGCCCTGCGCCGGGCCCGACGCCGGGAGCGTGGCCCCTGCTGTTGAGATCGATACGGCTGGCGATCAAGGCGCCCGATGCGCCCTGGATCGAGACATCGCCCGAGACGGTGAGGGAGAGCCCGTTTGTGCCGCCGGACACGAACGCGGCGGTGTGAGTGAGCACGCCCGCGACGTTGCCGGCGCTGCGCTCAATGGTGACATTGGCGAAGGAGTGCGGGCCGTTGATGGTGACGGTGCAGCCGCGGATGGTGATTGATTGACCGTCGTACAGGAAGTTGGAGTCTGCGATGGTGGTGTCGGTGGTGAACACCGTCTGGGCGGATGCGCCCACGCAGATGGAGAACACGGCGAGCAATGAAGCGGCGAGAGTTCGAACGTGGAACATGTTTTGTCCGGTAATAAGAGTCGAGGGGCCGCACGGCAGAGCCAAGCGTGAACCGCCGCCCACAAGATACCTCTAGACGGCGGCGGATGCAAGGGGATTTCCGCATACCGGCACGCTCAGGCCCGGGCATTCAACCAAGACGGCACAGCATTACGTGCGGATAACTCAGCTCGGCCTTGCAGCGGACCTTTAGATTCCGACGTGGTGGCGCAGGGTGGGCGTGGGAGAACCGTGGGTGAACTCGACGGCGACAACGTCGATGCGCACGGGGCGGTCGTGCCAGCCGTTGCTGGCGGCGAGGTGGCGTGCGATGGAGAGGAGTTTGCGGCGTTTGCGCTGTGTGATGGCGGCCTCGGGCGGGGTCGCGGCGCTGCGGGCGGATTGGCCCGGGGTGCGCAGGCGGGATTTCACTTCGACGATCACGACGGCGCGGCCGTCGGGGGCGTGGGCGACGATGTCGGCCTCGCCCATGGGCACCTGGACATTGCGGGCGATGATGCGGAAGCCCTGGCGCTTGAGGTGGGCGGCGGCCTCGTCTTCGCCCCGGCGGCCCAGGGCCTTGGTGGCGGGTTCGGGCGCGCGATTCCAGAAGAAGAGCTTGTGGAGCAGTTCCCGGAGCATGGCTGCGGTGAAAGAGCAGCGCGTCAGCGGCCGACGTAATACCGCTCTTCGGCGATCTCGAGGAGGCGGCGGGACATGTCGCCGGTGGAGGTCATGCTGGCGCGGGCCCTGAGCTGGGCGATGTACTTGTCCTTGATCTGACGCTCGCGCTGATTGCGGAGGATGTTCTCGATCGCGACCTGGGATTCGTACAGCGTCTTGGTCTTCTTCTCGATCGACTCGAGATTGAGCCAGGCGCTGCTGTCGCCCAGCGGGAAGGGGCCGGCGGTCTGGCCCACCTGCATGGTCTGGGCCTGCTTGTTGATGTCGGGCGCGGCGAAGAGCTTGGCGGCGGCGCGGTCGCCCTTGATCTCGCGCTCTTCCAGGCCGCCCACGTCGCGCTTGTAAGTATTGATCTTCGACGCGGCGAGCTCGGCGAAGGGCTTGCCGGCGGCGAGAGCCGCGGTGAACTCGTCGATGTCGGCCTGGTTGGCCTTGGGGATGAGCACCAGGCGGTAGGTCGCCTTCGGGGGCGGGTTGAACATGTCGTAGTACTGCTGGTAGAAGACCTCGACGTCGCGCTTGCTGACGGTGACGCGGCGCTTGATCTTTTCGTTGAGCTGGAAGGTGACCAGTTCGTCCTGCTCGCGCTGCTTCATGTACTCGTCAAGGCTCTTGCCCTCGGTCTCTTCCAGGCGCTGGCTCGCGGCCTCCCGGCTGCCCAGGTTCTGGGATTGGACCTTCTGCTGGACGCTCTGCATGAAGGCGAAGAAGCCCTGCTTCTGCTCGGGCGTGAAGGCGGCCATGGCCTCTGCGCGAAGCAACTCACGCTCTACGACGCGCTGCACTTCCTCTTCGATGCTCTTCTTGGCGTCGGCGCGCCAGTTCTCGATCTTCTTGAGCTTGGCCTCGGCGCGCAGGCGGTCGGCCATGGGGGCGAGGAAGGCGTTGGCGTAGAGGGGTTTGCCGTTGATGTCGCCGACCTTGGCGTCGACCAAGGCGGGGCGGGAGACAGCCAGAGGGGCCGGGCCGGTGGGACCGGCGGTTGTGGCTGGGGCGCCAACGGTGCCCGTGACATCAAGAATGCCGCCGGAGGCCTCGACCGGGCCGGTGATGTCCGCGGCGGTGGGCGGCCGCAGCGGCGCGGCGGGGAGGCTGACGGCGAGCGCGGGGTTGGCCGGGGCCGGGTTGGCGGGTGCGGCGGAGATTGCGCCGTTGGGCTGATCCGCGCGTGCGAAGTCGGCGGCGGTCAACGCTGCGCCCGAACTGCCCGAATCCGACGAGCATCCGGCACCGAGCACGATTCCTGCCAATACGCCGACGCCCTGTGCAAAGATCGCTACTCGCATCGCAGAGGATATGCGTCAAGACCCGGGCAAAGACCGGGGAAAAGGCGTCGCAGGCGGGCGGAGAATTTCATCGAGTTTTCGAGTTTCCGCGCGCAGGCGGCGGGCCGATACCGCTGCTATGAGCAAGGAGCCCATATGAAAACGAACGCTCTCGTCCTGTTGTTCGCGGCCGGCTGCGCCCACGCCCAGATCTCGCTGATCGACGTCCGCCACTGCGGGGGCGTCGGCCTGGATTGGTCGTCGGATCTGGGTTCAGATTACTACGCCGCCCTTGGAGGGCCCACCTCCTGCGGTCCTTTCACTGCCGGGGATTCGGTATCAGCGTTTACATCGCGGGGGTTCGAGCCCGGCCGCTACTGCGAATCTCGCTTCGTGGGCACCACCGCTCCCGCGGGCCCGCTCACGGGCGGCACGCCCGCGCTGGCGTGCATGTACCGGGGCTTCGTCACGACCAACGGACAGCGGTACAACTGCGGCGACGGGTGGGCGTACGGGCTGTTCAGCAGCGGCAGCGACTCCATGCTGGTCCGATTCACACCCGCGGCGGTCGTGTACTGGTCCGCGAGAATCTCGTGGGCCAACGTCGCACGCACCGGGTGCCTCAGCGGCGCCAGTTGGACGTTCGCCGCGCCGGGCTTGAACGCCGGGGCGCCCGCGCTGGGGCGGGGCACGGTCGTGTACTCCGGCTCTGTCCAGAACACCAGCCAGATCGAGTTCGGGTTCAGCGCGGGCGGGTCCGTGAGCGCCGCGGGAAACTACGGCAGCCCCGGGTGGCAGGGTGACACGATCAACGCACAGGCGACGCTGGAGGTCTTCCTGAGCGGTGTGCCATTCACGCCACCGCCGCCGGATGACATGGCCTTGCCCGCGACCGGCACGACCTCGGACCGCGACGGCAACGGCATCGCCGACGCCAACGAGCTCTTCGGGCTTGTGCAAAACAACGGCAACGGCGCAGGCTTTGCCCGCGCATCGGTGGGCGGCAACGCCGGCGCGGCGGCGACGCTAGTGAGCGACGGGTACCGGGTCGTGGACGACTTCTTCATCGACATCCCACCCACGGACGCGGGCAAGGTCGTGAACGAGATCGTCTTCCGCACCGCCGAGACGCCCGCGAGCAACCCGCTGGGGGAGTTTGCCTGGAACGGCGTGGTGAACCTCGCGCTGCTTCGGGACAACGGCGCGGGCCAACCCGCGCTTGAGACGGGCAACGCACCGTTCCTGGAACTCAACCTGAGCAATGGCGGCGGCACCACCATCACCCGCACCGCGCTGGGCACTTCATACAACTTTCAGGCGATTCTCGGCGGCACGCCGCTCGGGGCCGCGAACGGCTTTGAGTACCGGATCAGCAACCCCCAAGGGCTGTTCATGATCCCCCCGGCCGCCGACACTCACGCCCGGTGGTGGATCGGATTCCGCCCCGCTTCGAGCAGCGGCACATCGGGGGCCGCGATGCTCAAACGCGCGTTCAGAGCGGCGGGAACCGCGCCGGCGATGCGGTACCGACCGGACCCGACGGCAGGCGCGCCGGATTACTCATTCAACTCGCTCCCGGGCGAGGTCTGCACGCTGAGCGGCGCGTTCGAGTGCCCGGCCCTGTACGGCGCGGGCAATATCGCGAACGATCTGTACTTCACGCTGACGTGCGGGCGCGACCTCAACGCCAACGGCGTGCCCGATGATCTGGACGACTGCAACGGCAACGGGCAGGACGATTTCGTCGACCTCATCACCGGGGTCGCGGCGGACGTCAACCTCAACCGCGTGCCCGATGAGTGCGAGTTCCGGTGCGTCGCGGACTTCAACCAGGACGGCGGCGTGGACGGGGGAGACGTTGACGCGTTTTTCGCCGCCTGGGAGGGCGGCGACCCGCACGCGGACGTCAACCAGGACGGCGGCATTGACGGGGCCGACGTGAGCACGTTCTTCGCGGCCTGGGAGGTGGGATCCTGCTAACACGTCGAACGTTCCGCCGGGATTCTCCGGGATGAAATGAAAGGCGGGCTCGGGCGTTACGCTCCCTGATGCTCACTTCCTTGGCTGGCGTTGCGATCGGTATCGCGTGTGCGTTGGGCGGAACGGCGTTGGCCCAGCCGGAGGCGGCCAAACCGGCGGCGAACGCCCGCTATGAAGCCGCGGCGGACTACTCGGCCGGGCTGGGCGGGCGGGCGGTGCTGGTCATGATCGACGGCAAGGTGGTGTACGAGCGGTACGACAACGGCTGGAGCGCGAGCAAGATGCACCCGCTGGCGAGCGGCACGAAGTCGTTCGCGGGCGTGGTCGCGGCGGCGGCGGTGGATGACGGCCTGCTGAAGTGGGACGAACTGGCGTGCGACACGCTGACGGAGTGGAAGGCAGACCCGCGCAAGAGCAAGATCACGGTGCGGCACCTCCTGAGCCTGTCGAGCGGGTTGGAGGCCAATGACCCTGCGCTGGAGAGCAAGGGCGCGAACCCGCTGCTGGGGCCGGGAACGGGGCGCGACAAGGCGAGAGGGCGGCAAGAGCAGGCCAAGGACAAGTTCGCGTTCGCCGTTGCCGCGAAGGCCGTGCATGATCCCGGGACGGTCTTTGAGTACGGGCCGACGCACTATTACGCGTTCGGCGCTCTGCTGGAGCGCAAGATCAAGGCGCGCCACGCCGCGGACCCCAAGTTCCCGGATTCAACGTACATGGAGTACATGAAGCGGCGGGTGCTGGACCCGATCGGCCTGAACGTGGGATGGTGGGTGAAGGACGCGACGGGGCACCCGAACCTGCCGGGGGGTTGCCTGCTGACAGCCCGCGAATGGGCGAAGTTCGGTGAGTTGGTCAGGCTCGAGGGGCAGTGGCCGGGCGAGGACGGGGCGCTCAAGCGGATTGTCTCGAAAGAAGCGCTGGCGGAGTGCTTCAAGCCCAGCCCGACCAACAAGGGGTACGGGCTGACGTGGTGGCTGCTCAACGGGGGCGATGAGGGAGCGGCCGAGGTGGCCGACGGCGGGGGCATGCTGGCCAAGATCAAGGCGCGGCGGATGAAGGCGGAGGTCGCGGCGGTCGAAGGGATGGATGGCGTTCCCAAGCGAGTGTACATGGCGGCGGGGCTGGGGAAGCAGCGGCTGTAGGCTGGGGAAGCAGCGGCTGTACGTGATACCCGAACGGAACATGATCGTGGTTCGATTCTGCGAGAACGCGCCCAAGGGGCAGTCGTTCCTGAACACCAAGTTCCTGGGGTTGGTCTTGGGTCTGAAGCCCAAGGCAGAACCCAACGGGCCTTGATGGAGGAGGGCATCAGTCGTCGGGCATCATTCGTCGGGCATCGGGCGTCAGGAACGAGGACCAGTGCGGCCGCGGAGGTTCACCGCGCTGACGGCGATTTCCGCACGATTCGAACGTTCGAGCGGTGGTGTCGCGGCGTCGGGTGTTCGGACTACGGCCGCGGTTTGCCGACGACTGGGGTCATTTGGAATTTCGCAGTTTATTGGCCAGGTCCGCGCGCGGTGGATTTGGGACCGTCTATCTGGTTGTCTTTTCAACGGGATCGGCGGTTCGGACCGGTCGCCGCGCTGGGGCACAAAGACGACGATGGTGAAGCAAACTGCCATCGCACGTGGGGCACTTATCGCGGACATCGCAGGTTTGAATCGCGGACTTCCGCGTTGGGGGGACGCACACACTCGGTGGAGCGGGACAAGACACCCCGCTCCGCCATTTCGATCGCCGAGACGCGGAAGGAACTGTGGTGAGCGAAGCCGCGCCGTGTGTGGGAAACTCGGACGGGAGGCGTCGGTCGGCCGGCTTCTCTTTCCCCTCGTGCGGGTCGGCTCTCGTGGGCCGACCCGCATTTTTCATCGATCACACGTCGCAGATCGCCACAGCTTCGCGCAGGCTGGTCATGCCGTCTCGCTTGGGGATGAACTCCTGGGCGAGGTACCCCTGGAAGCCCTTCTCGACGATCGCCTCGCAGATGGCGCGGTAGTTGAGTTCCTGGGTGGCGTCGATCTCGTTGCGGCCGGGGACGCCGGCGGTGTGGTAGTGGGCGATCGAGTCGAAGTGATCGCGGACGGTGCGGATGACGTCGCCCTCCATGATCTGCATGTGGTAGATGTCGTACAGGAGCTTGAACCGAGGGCTGCCCACGCGCTGGACCAGTTCCGCGCCCCAGGGCGTGCGGTCGCACATGTAGTCCTTGTGATCGACCTTGCTGTTGAGCAGTTCCATCACGATGGTGACGCCCAACTGCTCTGCCAGAGGGGTGATCTGCTTGAGGCCGGCGGCGCAGTTCTTGAGCCCTTCGGGGTCGCTCAGGCCGGCGCGGTTGCCGGAAAAGACAATCTGGTTGGGGATGCCGGCAGCCTTGACCAGCGGCAACCGCTCCTTGAGTTCCTTCAGGATCGCCTCGTGATTCTCGACTCGGTTGAATCCCTTTCCGATCGGGTTGCTCTTGACAAAGCTCGCGACGGCGCATGTCACACCGTGCTTGGCGGCGGTCTCCCACTCGTCGGGGTTCAGAAGTTCGACGGACTTGATGCCCATGGCCGCGGCGTTCTTGCACAGGTCGTCCAGGGGCGTTTGACCGAAGCACCAGCGGCAGACGGATTGCTTGAGGCGGCCCTTGAGGGCGGTGGGAGGCTCCGACGCGGCGAGCGCGGAGGCGGCGAGAGGGGTCGCGACGGAGGCGGCGAGGAACTCGCGGCGGTTCATGGGAGGCTCCGGGAAGAAGGCACGGACGTCGGAGCCGCGCAGGCCCCTTCTGAGGCGGACGGTACGGCGGCTGCGGGCGCGCCGAACGGGCCGGGGACGACCCCGGGGGACGGCCGCGAACGAGTGCCGGATTCTCCGATACCCTTCCATCTTGACGATCATGGCACGCATGTCGACCCAGCCCGGCCACAGTTGCGTCCCCCTGCTCCCGAGTGCGGTGAGGTGGTGGGTCGTCGCCGGGTCGCTGCTGGCGTTGACTGTGCTCGGGGGGTGCTGGCACACGACTCGGGGCAGCAAAGGCCGAATGACCGCGGCGCCGGCGACGATCTCGCCCGAGGCCTGGCCGAAGCGCGACGCCGAACCGGTGCGGGCGCTCGCGGAGCGCACGCCGGGGTACATCTACGACTACTGCCTGAACTCGCCCACCCCGGACTGGAGCAAAATCGACGAGGCGGTGGCGGAACGCCTCAAGTCACCCAAGTTCGTGGTGGATTACGTGGGGCTGCACGGCAACGGGCTGATCCGGATCTTCTCCAAGCCGACGAAGCCCCACGATGATTTCGACAGGATCAGCCTCGCGTTCCAGTCGCTGTACACGGGGTTCATCCCCAACGCGACGTACGTGAGTTCGCGCACCCTTGGGGCCAACCCCCAGGCCTCTGTGCGGGCGGAGGCTTCGGCCTATGACCGGCCCAACGGGTTCCTGCGCGACACAGGCAAGCCGTACGAGGTGTGCAACGCGGCGAACGAGTGCTTTCTGGAATCGGGGATTGACCTGCGATTCCCGCCGCACGCGGTCTCCACGCCGCGGGGGCTGATTCTGCACCTGCAATCGCTGGCGGGGAACGACTACGAGCCGCAGGTGCTCGATTTTCTGCGTTCACAGGGCTGGGCGGTGATCGACATCAAGACCGCCACGGGAGTCACTCCGCCCGTGCGAGCGGCGGATACGGCGCGGGTGGCCGAACTCGACCCACAGATCGCCGCGGTGAACATGCAGTTGTTTGATCTGGGTGATGTCCGCAAGAGCCCGGACCAGAAGAAGCGGGCGAAGGCGGCGGCGCTGCGCGACACTCTGACCAAGCTGACTGAAGAACGCGACCGGCTGGTACGCGGCTCCTATCAGGTTGACCCCAAGGGGGACCTTGAACCGGTGGCCGCACAGATCGCTTCGGACATCGATCAGACGCTGGCCGGGAACGCGTACGCGGTGGAGGCGGTGTTGGATTACGCGCTTAAGCAGCGCCCGGACCTGTGCAGCGGGCCGATCGTGGTGATGGGGTTCAGCGCAGGGGCGCTCGCCACGCCCACGGCCGTGGCGAGGGTGCGGGACAGGATCGACGCGGCGGTGATGGTGGGCGGGGCGGCGGACATGTTCCTGGTGTCGCAGCGGAGCACACTGACCAGCGGGGGCGTGATCCTGAGGAACGGCACCGAAGAGTTGCCGTCGCGGACGATCCGAGAGTTGGACCGGTTGTACCTGAAGCACTCCAGGCTGGACCCGTACCACACCGCCCCGGTGCTCAACGGGATCCCTGTGCTGTTGCTGGACGCGGCGATGGACACGTGGGTGCCCACGGAGTGCTGCGACCTGCTGTACGAGCGGATGGGCCGCCCGGAACGGGCCCGGGCGCACCTGGCGGGGCACATGCTGCTGTTCTACACGCTGCCCTCCCGCAACGAGCAGATCGCGGAGTGGCTGGACAGCGTGAAGCGTCGCTCGACGCGGAAATAGCGGCGGTCCGGTGCGGCCGCCTACCCTCCGGGAACGGGAGAAGAGAGGTTGACTCACAGATCGCCGCCCACAAGACACGGCGATTCCTGAGGCGCTCCCATGCTTTCACAACTTGCGTTTGGCTTTGGTCGAGGCATCTGTGCCCTGGCGGCGACGTGTCTCGTCATCACGCACGCGGCGGCACAATCCGCAGCGAGCAACTTCGACACGGGCATTGACGGGTGGCGTGTGTTCGGCAACTCGGCGACGAGTTCGCCCAGCTACCGAGGAACCGGGGGGAACCCCAACGGGTATGTCGAAGCGTTCGACAACTGGGCTGGTTCCACATGGTACTGGCGTGCGCCCGCGGCGTACCAAGGCAACTTCGCGGCGGCGTACGGGCGCACGCTGGAGTTCGACATCAGGACGCGCGGGGTCGGCGGCGTGTTCCCGGCGAGCGACATCATCATCACCGGGGGAGGAATTCAACTGCACAACCAGTTGCCGACCGCGCCCGATGATCTCACCTGGTCGCACTACAGCATGGTTCTATCTGAAGTTGGGGGCTGGAGGGTCGGTTCGCTCGAGGGCTCGCCGGCTTCGGCGGGGCAGATTCAATCCGTGCTCGGGAGCATCACTGACCTGATGCTGCGCGGGGAGTTCCAGACGAGCGGCAACTACTCGGATCTGGACAACGTGGCGTTGAATGTCGCGCCCGCGCCCGGCGCGGCGGTGATTCTGGTTGTCGCGGGATCGATGGTGGGCGGACGACGCCGCGTGCGAACTGCGCGGGGTTAATCCGGTTCGCCCTTCACCACGACCATCCGCCAGCGGTGGGCCGCGTCTTCGCCCTCGCCGGGGATCTCCAGCTCGCAGCTCACGACGCGGTCCGGGGCTTCGCGGGCGAAGAAGCCGCCCGCGCGGAAGCTGGCGGAGTACTCGTCTTTGAAGTCGTGGAGCGGGAGAGAGACCGACTGGCCCAGGGCCAGGCCGGGGATGGGGCAACTGAACCGCCGGTTCACCCAGACGATGCCCGGACCGAAGGCGCGAGCGGTGGTGTTGGTGAACTCCAACTCACCCTCGCGCCGGAAGACCTGGATATCCAGGGTTTGGTCGGCGATCGGTGATTCGGCGGGGTAAACACGCCCGGCAACCAGCGGCTCTGGGGAGCACGCGGGGAGCAACGCGGCGACCGCCGCGCACAGGCCAAAGCAAATTCTGGGTGTTCGCTGCATGATTCGGTCTCCCCGTGCGTTCGTTCACGCCTGGTGAGAGCTGAATGTAGGGGTGTTCTGGGGACAGCATCGGGGGAAGAACGCAAGACGCGACAATTTGCGGTGACGGCGGGGGCGCGGGGCGTTTGGGATCGCAAGCGACCCAACAATCAGCGCGTGTCCTGCGAAACCGCCAACAACAACGCCACGCCGCCCAGCCCCGCGATCGCGCCCGGCGCGGAACTGATCGACGTGCGCCGGGCCGCGGCGGAGATCGGCGCCCGGGGCATTGACCCTCGGATCGCGCGGTTGGTTCCGGGCTTCGACGCGCCGTTCTTTCAGGCGGGGCTGGCCGGGTACTCCGACGCGGCGATGCGGATCGTGGCACGCAGGCACGGGTGCCCCTTTTGCGTCACAGAAGCGCTACTGGACCGGACGCTGCTGGCTGGCGGGCGGGGATTCGACAAGGCGGACCTGGGTGATCTGCACGACAACATCCCCGGAGGGCCGGAGGATCATCCCTTGGCGGGCCAGATCATGGGGAGCGAACCCGCCGAGATGGCGGCGGCGGCGATCAAGATGATCGAGCAGAAGGCCCGGAGCGACAAGCAGTACCGATTGCTGGCGTACCGGGGAGCGCTCGCCCCGGGTGTGAACCCGCCGGACACGGAGGGCATCGGCAAGCAACTGCGGGCGATGCGTGAGCATGTGCGGCTGCCGGGCGGACAGCAGGTGGGGTTCTGGCCGCCGGAAAAGGACCTGCGCGACGCCGGGCTGGCCGCGGCGCTGGCGGAGCAGCAGTCGGAGTCGCCGGTGTCCCCGGCGCAAGCCTCGTTCGAGGTGATCGATGTCAACCTGGCGTGCCCGGTGAAGAAGATCGAGCGCAAAGCGCGCGGGGGGCACTGGCTGGCGGAGCCACAGGGGGCGATCAAGATCCTGGAGGCCGTGCGCGAGGCGGTGCCGGCGAACATTCCGTGCGCCGTCAAGATGCGCCGCTCCTTCGACGACACGCCGGAGATGGCGGCGAACTTCGAGCGGATCTTCGACGCGGCGATGCGGATCGGCTACGCGTGGGCGACGGTGCACGCGCGAACGGTGAAGCAGAAATACATGGGGCCTTCGCGCTGGGAGGCGCTGCGCGACCTGGTGCGTCGGCACCCCAACGCGATCGTGTTCGGCAGCGGGGACGTGTGGGAAGTGTCGGACATCTTCCGGATGATCGCGTACACGGGTGTTCACGCCGTGAGCGTGGCGCGCGGGTGCATCGGCAATCCGTGGATCTTCCGCCAGGCGCGGGAGATGATGGCGGGCCGCCCGCCCGCGCCGCCGACGATCGCGGAGCAGCGGGCGGCGCTCACCGAGCATTTCAGGCTCTCGCTGGCGGTAACGCACCGGTTCCGGCACGGCGAAGAGACCACGAGCAAGATGATGCGCAAGTTCGGCATCAAGTTCGCGCAGCACCACCCGCGCAAGGACGACATCAAGCGACGGATGATCGGCGTGAGTTCGGCGGCGGATTGGTGGAGCGTGGTGGACGAGTTCTACCCGGCGGGTTAAGCCGGGCAGCGCGGGTGCCGCGCGTGCCAGAAGCGGGACCAGTTGCCGAAACAGAAGCCCTGCACCTCGCCCTGATTCCAGCCGCGTGCCAGCAGGGCTTCGGCGAGCAGGCGCAGGTCCGCGGGCATGCTCACGCCCTGCGGCATCGTCGCGGCGGAGAAGCCGCCGTCCATGTCGCTGCCCAGGCCCACGTGGGAACGGTCGCCGATGAGATCGCACATGCGTTCGACGTGGGCGACCCATTCGGCGACGGTGGCGCGGCGGTCGCGCTTGGCGCCCGGGATGATGAACGGGGAGAAGACATTGAGGCCGATCATGCCGCCGCGGCGGGCGATCTCCTTGATCGCGTCGTCGGTGAGATGGCGCTGGCGGCGCTCGCCGTCGACATCCACCAATGCGCGGCAGTTGCTGTGGCTTGCGATCACGGGGCGGTCGGTGGCACGGAAAAGTTGATCGAGCGAGACATCGCTCAGGTGTGAGGCGTCGTGGACCAGGCCGAGCCGGTCCATCTCCTTCACGAGCGCGAAGCCCAGGTCGGTGATCGGTTCGTCGGTGGTGTTGCCGCCGGCGTACCGGGAGGACTTGGCCCACGCCATGCCGACGGCGACGACTCCCCGCTGCGCCCACCATCCCAGTTCGGCGGGCTCGGCGATGGGGTCGGCCCCTTCGATGAGGATGCCGATGCCCAGGGCGTCGGCGACGGGGCGGGGTTGTCCGGCCCATCGCCAGACGCGGCCCTGGCCCTCCCACTGCTCGTACACATCGAGCTGTTCACGCCCGCGCTTGGCCGCGGCGGGGGCGTTCCCGGCTGGGTAGCCAACGGCGTCGGCGCCGTCGGCCTCGGTGAAAATCGTGGCCAGGCATGCAACTACGCCTCCGGCACGCAGCGTCGGGAGGGTGACGGCGGCGGGCAGATCCGGGCCGCCGCAGCGGGTCAGGTCCGGGCAGGTCATGTCGCGCCCGTTGAGGGCGATGCAGGCCAGGTCGAGGTGGGTGTCGAACCATCGAAAGGGGCCGTGGGACATGCCCGGATGCTACGCCACGGACATACGCTCATGGATATGAGCAGCGAGCCCCCCATCGGGTTTGAGTCGGATTTCACGCTGGCCTGCCCGTACGACGGGCAGCCGATGGAGAAGGTGCAACTGGGCAAGGTCACGATCGACCGGTGCACCAAGTGCAAAGGCGTCTGGCTGGACATGAACGAAATCCACCAGATCGTGGCGCAGGGGCTGCCGGCGGACCAGATCGACATGAGCGGCCCGCTGCGGGCGACGTGGGTACCGGGCGACCGCAAGCCCAAGTGCCCGCGGGACCATTCGCAACTGATCCCCGTGAGCGATCGCAGGCAGGCCCACATCAAGTACGACGCGTGCACGGTGTGCGGGGGCATCATGCTGGAATCGGGCGAACTCAAGGACATGACCGAGTTCACGCTGACGGAGCGGGTGAAGTCGTTTTTCCGGATGTAAATGTCCGCGACCGCGTACGGATTCTGGTCGCATTCGCGATACACCGTGCCGACAAGCCAGAGAATTCCACCAGGGTGGCGCGCCTGTACGCGTCCCTCCGCGCATTTCTTGTTGCTCGGCGCACAGTTGATCAGGTTCGACTTCATTCCTTGAGGCGTCGAGGTGTTGTGCTGCGACTCTGCATGCGGATTCGCAGAAACTCCATGTGTTCCCACCCGGTGCGCTCTGGCTTGGCGTCCAATCGATCTTGGGCGCGAAGGGGAAACGTCCAATGGCAGGACCGCAGATCATTGATCCCGAACGTAGCGGCAAGGGCTTCGAAGCGCTCCGCACAATCATTCTCGAACGCTACAAGCCGCCGGAGAGTGGTTCGCGACGGCGCGTGGTGGCCGTGATCGGGGCCGGTGCGTCTCTGCCTTCTGGTTTGCCGTCCTGGGACGAGTTACGGGAGCTGCTGCTGGCAACCGTTCGCGAGGCATTGCTGAAGCAGCCCGAGTACATCGAGGAGTTCTGGCGTTCGCAGGCGAGCGTCATCGGTCCGTGGGATCCGGCCCACCAATGCCGCGACGATTCCACGCTGGACCGGCTGCTGGCGATGGTCACGCCCGAGGCGCTCCTGAGCACCGCGTGCAAGTACGAGTCGCTCGGCGGCCTCGTTCGGGACCGGATCTGCGACAAACTGAGCCGCGCGAGCGCCGGAGAGATTCAGGATGAGCCTCGGCCGCAGTTGTTCTACGAGATTCTGGCACATCTGCTCAAGCACGGGTTCATTGATGACGTCGTCTCGTTCAACTTTGATGGGCTGCTCGAAGCGGCTCTGGACAACGAACTCGGCAAGGACAACTACGTGCTGCAGGTCTCGGACCGCCGGTCGGTATCCGGTTCTCGCGGGGCCCGGCCCCGCCTGCTGAAGGTACATGGGTCGGTCACGGAGCGCTGGTCCCTGCGGTTCACGCCGGAGAACATCGGCGCACTGTCGGTCGAACACGAGCGCATGCTCAAAGAAGTTGTGCTCGACGGCTGCTCGACGGATACCGACGCGAAAGGCGCCCGGGTCGACATCATCAGCTTCGGCTACAGCTGGCGGGACCGCGGTTTCAGCAACTGGCTGCTCCGACAACGACAGCATATCGGCAGCATTACGGTGGTCGATCGCGACGGAGATGTCTGCGAGCGGCTTGAGCGGCTTTGGAAGCCCAACGGCGCGATGAAGATCAACGGCGTCTCCACGGCGTCGTTGTTCGGCGAGCACAGCGAGCTGTTCACGCTGGATCACCTCGCGTGGGCGCTGTGGAACTCGCTGGCGGAGCAGATGAAGTCCAAGCACTTCTTCACGCCCGCCTCAAGGCACGTGCTGCTCGCCTTCTGGTTCGGCGGCACGTGTCTGCTTGATCGCAACGGTTCGATCAAGGAGCTGCGGATGACGCACGACGCGAACACGAGGTTCACGGCAGAGATTCTGCTTCACCTCGCCAAGTGCAAGGGAATGGTGAACGCCTCTGTCATGGCGAGGTTGCCGCGGATCAACAAATACTACCAGAAACTCGAGCCGCGGTACCGGGGGTACGGGATGGTCTCCGAACTTCTGAAAGGATACCTGAAGGAGAGCCCTGTCGCCGAGGTGCGCGAGACGTTCTTCGCGGAGAAGCACAGCACCCCAGAGTTCGCGGAACAAGTGTTCATGTTCTGGAACAAGTTCGATCCGTCGGACACGCTGCGCATCCCGAAGTGGGACCCGGATCAGCGGCGGATCCTCGGCGAACCGGTACCGGTGGCGCAGTTCATCGGCGAACAGATCAACGAGATCGTGGCGGCGCCCGAGGTCGAGGTGGTGGCGGGGTCGGACCTGCGGTCGGACTGGCTGTTCGGGGACGCCAAACCGGTGACGACGTACCTCGAGTTCCAGGAAGCCTCGAAGCGATTGCTTGGAGACACGAGGTGGACTCATCTGCTTCTTGTGGCGGAGAGCGGCGAGTGGCTCAGCAAGGAGCCGATCAAGTCGCTGATCCGGCTGAAGGGCAAGGAGCGGCGGGTGCTGCTTATCGCGGCGTCGAAGCGAGCGCTGCAGGATTGGCACGTGCTCACGCCTCACGACCCATCGACCGGGACGGTGAGGCCCAAGACGCCGCGGGAGCTCGTCACCGACAGCGTGGTGGACGGGAACACCAAGCTCTTGATCGGAGAGATCCCCTGGTGGGAGCACAATCGGCACATGACGATCGGATATGACGAGAACATGCGCCGCATCGTCGGCGGGGTCTACTTCCGTCGCAGGCTCAAAACCGCGAGCATCTCTCCCGTCCGGCTCGACGTAGAGTCGAGCCCGAACTGGTCGGACCCGCTGGGCGCGGACGAAACCGAGTTGCTCATGATGTTCCTGTCGTATGCGGGCCGAGCCGTAGAGGAGTCGATCCGTGCGGTGCGGGCGCTCGCGGGCGAGACGAGCGAGGCGAGGTTCAGGGACACGATGCAGGAAGCGGGGCGGTGCCTTGAGTTCGTGGCCGAGGTGCAGCGGTTGGTATCGACGCTTGCGAAGGACGAACC
>JBGAMO010000109.1:0-15692 GCA_044222845.1 Phycisphaerales bacterium | reverse complement strand
CGCCGGCGGTGAGCTGCGCGGCGTTGGTCATGGCCTCGCCGCAGGCCGACGAGATGAAGCAGCGGAATCCGACGGAGGCGCCGGGATCGAGGTTGATGGGCGTGAGATTGAGCAGCGGGTCGGTCGAGCCGGTGGCGTTGAAGGCGTCGAGCCAGGTGGTGGGGTCGATGTTGACGCCTTCGGTGACGTCGAGCCACGCGCCCGAGCCGGCGGGGGACCACTGCCAGGCGTACTGGGGTGCGCCGTCGGCGAGGGTGGAGAACTGCACGGGGCTGCCGCCGCACGACTGGGCGTCGTTGGGCTGGGTGGTGATCGTGGGTGCGCCGTTGATGGTGAGCGTCGCGGGCGTTGTTGAGGCCATGCCACAGGTGCTGGTGAGCACGCAGCGGAACGCCGCGGCGGCGGTCATGGAGATGCCCCCGGGCGGGAGGGAGAGCGTGGGTGTGGCGGCGCCGAGCGCGAGGAAGGCGGGCTGGCCGGAGGCGGGGTCGAGGTTGGCGCCGTCGATCACGGAGTGCCAGGCGGGGTCGTTGGCGGGGCGCCATTCCCAGGCGTAGGCGGGCGGGGTGTCGGACTGGCCGAGGGCGTCGAACGTGGCGCCGTCGGAACTGCAGATCGTCAGCGACTGGGGGGCGCGGGTGATAATGATGCAGGGCGCGGGGCCGCCGGCATCGCCCAGGTACATGAGGTCGCAGCGGTGGGTGGGGCCGTAGATGTCGATGTTGAGGTAGGAGATGTGCGGCACGCCGTGTTCATCAACGTCGATGCTGTTGCCGTAGCGGCCGAGGATCACGTTGGGGCCGGGGCCGCCGTCGCCGTCCACCTTGGCAACGGTCCAGCCGGAGGGGTCACGCCGCGCGAGGTACTGGTCCTCGTTGGCGGTCAGGCCGAAGGTGGCGAAGGGTTGGTTGGTGTCGCTGAGCGTGAGCGCGTTGCCGCTGCCGTTCTGCATGGGCACAAAGGTCTCGAACTGCCAGCCGGCGGCGGTCTTGTGGGCGTAGGTGATGCCGGCGTCGGAGTTGAAGAGCATGTGCGGGGTGTTGTCGCTGCCGATGGCGAGGGAGGGATCTTCGCCGTTGACGCCGAGGTTCTCGAAGGTCCAGACGCCGTTGCGGAGCGTGGCGTAGCGGATGGGGCCCCAGGCGTTGATGCTGTCGGAGGGCTGCGCGAAGGCGATGTGGGGGACATCGGTGTTGTCCAACTGCAGCCAGGTGTTGGAGAAGCCGATGGTGGGCGTCCAGATGTGAGGGATGACCAGTTCGGCGGCGTCGCGGACCCACTGGCTGCCGTTCCAGTGCGTGTAGCGGATGGCGTAGTCGCCGCCGTTGGCGTCATTCATATACGCGATGTGGGGGCGCTGCTGGGAGTCCAGTGCCATCGACATATGCGTCGGGACGACGGCGGGGTCGGTGTCGACGGTGGAGACGGTCCAGCCCGCGGCCGAACCGACGGCGAAGCCGATGCCGCTCCAGTTGTCGTAGGCGATCTGATAGAGGCCGTCTGTGCCGCGGCGCATGGTGGAGTGGCTGCCCGCGCCCTGGTCGACGGTCATCCATTGCCACGTGGCGCCGGTGCGCCAGGCGAAGCGCAGGGTGTACATCTCGGGGGGCGTGCCGGCGTGGTCGTCCTCGCAGTAATAGCTGATGCCCACATCGCCGCCCCGGGCGACGATGGAGCTCCAGTAGCCGACCTTGCCGTTGCGGGCGCTGCCGGCGTTGTCGACGATGACCTGCGCGCTGGCGACGGCACCGGCGGCGAGGAGGAGGGCGGCGGGCAGGAGGCGGGCGTGGTTGCGGAGAGCGGTTTGCTGACGGCGAGTCATGGCGGGCTCCAGGTTTGGTGTTCGGTGCGGGCGAATATCGATGCCGATATCCACCATTCAGGAGAGGCGGTGCGGAGGGTTGATACCGGAGATTCGGTCTCAACTCCGCGAATTTTGCGGCGAGGGCGGGATCTGTCCGGATTGGGTACGGGAGCGATGCGTTCGGGCCGGGCTCGGGGGGATGGACCGGTCCGGAGCCTGCCGCGAGTGACCTGCGCCAGAGATCGTCCCTCGCGGTGATTGCAGCGTGATTCGAGATCTACTGGGTGATCTGGAGATATTGGTCGAGTTTGATTCTGCTGGCAGGGGCAGGGGCAGGGGCAGGGGCAGGGGCAGGGGCAGGGGCAGGGGCAGGGGCAGCGGCAGGAGGAGTGCGCCGCACGGCGGAAATGATCAACCAGATTGTCTCGGGATGTAGATCGACCCACGCGCGGATTGCGGGCGGCGTCATTCGCTCATCGACATCGTCACCATCGCGATCCCCGCGGCGAAGCACGGCGGGAACTCCGGGACCGACATGCAGGACTTCGGTCATATGAGGGAGGCCTGCTCCGACAGGTCCTTGAACTGTCCTACGGCACCTCATCCCGGGGCACATTCGCGGCAGTCTTCAGGGCTGTGGGCGCCGACGGGTTCGAGGCGTACATCGTGGCGTGGGCTGGCTCGGTAGCCGACGAGAACGTCGGCGTACCGGCGATGTTGGTGTGCGCGGCGCTGGGCCTCTGGAACGTCGCATCGTCCCGGGCTGATCAGGTCGTTGGCCACACCGCTTCGCGTTGGCGTCGAGCCGGTGACAAGCCGCGTCACCGCGCGCCCCCTGCGAGATCACTGGGAACATTCTCGTGGAGCCGTCGTATCGCGATCGCCGTCTCAGGCCCGTCGCTGAGATCGGCAAATCGCTCCTCAACCCGCCGTGCAAGGTCGCACATCTCGGCCCGGTGAGGCTGTGCCTCGGCCGGCCGTCCCAGGCTGACGAGGGCTCGCGCGAGACCCCCGTGAAGTTTCGCCGCGTTTTCAAAGTCCCGCGGGAGCGCACCGGGGGAATCCAGAATCCTCAGAACGGCTTCGAGCCCTTGCGTCGATCGCCTCACCGCCGTTTCATAGTCCCCCCTTGCGACCAGTTGATCCACCGACTGGGTGTAGTAGTTTGCGAGCGTTTCCGCCTCGAACCGAACAAGTCCGGTGTTCCGGGACAGCACCGCGGCGGTTTCTTCGGCCCTTGCCTCGCGGCGTGCGGTCTCGTGCGCATCGACGACGTCGGAGGGGATCAGCGCGAAACGCGCCAGCGTGAGCAGCAACGTCGCGTTGTGCACAACGGAGTTCGGCTCGGCAAGCACCTCACGCTCCGCGTACTTCTCCGCGAGTTCCAGTTCATTTCGCGCCTCGACCCACGCGGCCGCTCGGATGTGGGAGCCCGCGGCACGGAGGTGCGCGTTGGAGGCGGCTTCCAGCGAAAGCGGGTCATCGGGGGCCGCCTGGATCATCGATCTCGCGGTAGAGTGCATGCGCGCGATCCACTCCGCTCGATCCTCCGCCACTTCGCCGGGCAACTCAGACATTCGGACGTAGCTCCAGAAGAGATTGCTGCGAGCGGGGAGGTAGTCCGGGCGTGCCGAGGCCAACTGTTCATCCATCTTCAGCGCCTGAACATAGTGCGTCCGCGATTCGAACGAGCGCCCCGCCGCCGCGCACGCGTCTCCCAGTTTGACCAGCGCCATGGACCTGGAGTGCGCCGTGTCAGGATCAGACTGTTCCGCGGCGGCGAGCGCCGCGTACGCCCGCACGGACTCCTCGTACATCGCGAGCGCCTCATCGGCGCGTCCTTGTTGTCGGAGCACGTCTGCTTTCGCGGTGCAGAAGCGGGCGTAGATGACTCTGATCCGCGCGTCGTGCGGCGACCGATGGAGCATCGCGCGCACGTCCGGTTCGATCTCCGCGAGCAGTTTCTCCCGCTCTCCGAGCGCACCCACCCGCGGCTCCAGCGGCGACACCAGGCGTTTCATGACCAGGTCCAGCGCGTTCACGGCCGAGGTGCGCGTCTCGGCCTCGCTTTTCAGCATGATCATCGCGTTGGCCGCCGCGAAAACGCCGAGCGCCAGCGCCAGAGCGAGCGCAACGGACGCCGCCCTATGGCGGCGGATGAACCTCCGCACGACGAGCCCGACAGACGGTGCCCGCGCCAGGACGGGAAGGTCGGCGGCGAGGCTGCGGAGGTGCGCCTCCCGCCGCGAGGCTCCGCGGCGGATGCATATCGGCGCGATGCATCGCGCTCCACGGCCTTGAAAAGGACAGCGTCAAACTCCTTGGGCGAGCGAACGCTCACGAGAGAAGATGGGCGGGGCGGTTCAGCGGTGCGCAGCTGCTTGATCTCCTCCGCGAGGTTCGCGGCGTCGCCGGAGTGCGGGTGCTTTCCCGTGAGGGCCTCGAACGCGATCACTCCCAACGAATGCACATCCGAGCTGGCTTCGCGGCAGGCGTTGTGCCCGTCCAACTGCTCCGGACTGGCGTACAGCAGGGTCCCCATGACGCTGCCGGGGATGGTGATTCTCTTCGCCGGCTGGTCTCGCCGGAGGGCCTCCGACGCCAGCCCGAAGTCAATCACCTTGGGCACTCCCAACGACGTCACCAGGATGTTCTTGGGAGCCAGATCGCGGTGGAGCACGCCGCGTTGATGGGCGTGGTGGAGCGCATCACAGATGGTCGCGAGCAGCCGAAGTCTGTCGGGCAACCGCGGCGACGCGGTTTCCAGATACCGGTCAAGAGGCTGTCCATCGACATACTCCATGACCAGGCACGATTGTCCCGTGCCGGGGTCGTGGCGCACCTCGAAGATCGCGGCGATATTCGGATGGTTCAGCCGCGCGAGCGCTTCGGCCTCAAACGTGAACCGCTGCACCGCTTCGCTGCTCGCGCCCGGATGAAGTGCTTTCACGGCGACGAGCCGGGTCGGGTTCGACTGCTGAGCGAGATATACCGAACCAAAGCCTCCGCGCCCGATGCACTTGAGCACGCGGAATGGCCCGATCGCATCCGGCATCGCGCCCTCCTGCAAGGCCCGCGCCAGAGATGCCGTCACGCGGCTGACCGGCGACCCCAAGAACTCGTCCGTCGGTGTGTCATGGTCGAAGAGCCGCTGCGCGGCGCGGCGAACCTCTTGCGGTGTTTGTTCCTGCTCGAAGATCCGTCGCCGTTGTTCTTCCGCGAGCCCCCGCAGACGGTCGAAGTACGCGAGCGCAGCGACATGCACCTCCGCGGACGTCATCCGTTCGCTCCGAGTTCGGCCGCGAGCCATGCCTTGGCGCGGCTCCAGCATCGACGCACGCGGATGAGCGGCGCATCGGTGGCACGCGCGATCGCCTCGAACTCCATGCCCCCCCAGATACGAAGTTCCGCCACCCTTGCGCCCTCGGCATCAAGAACCGCCAGTGCGTTGAGCGCGTCTTCAAGCTCGAGCGGGTCGACCGCGGGCTCCTGGGAACGAGGGCCGGCGCACTCGCGCAGCGCGTGGAGTGATAGTTCGTGCCTCCCCGCTCCTCGCTTTCGCGCTGTGCGCCTCCTGGCGATGTCGACCATCACGCGGCGCATCAGCGTGGCGAGAGTCGCCGTCGTCCGAGCCTCATCGTCCGGGTCTGTATTGGGCATCTCCATGAACTTGACCATGGTGCGCTGAACGAGCGAACTTGGCCGAACCCAGCGCCGGGCACGGTCGCCCCGCAGGATCATCCCGGAGAGGGCCCTGGCCCGCTCGTAGACCCGGGGCATGGCCGTGCGCAGGCTTTCATCCAACTCCGGGTCCGGAGAATGTTCGGAGTTCTGGCCCATACCCATCTTTCGATACCGCTCGGTTTCGATTGAGGGTAGCAAGAAAAACTTGTTGGGAGTGAGCGATGAAGGGCTCGCCTTGCGCCTCTGTTCTTGTCCAGATTCGGCCCACACCGGGGCGGCGGGCAGGTGATCGGTCTGTCGACCGGTGCTCCTGGAACAGTTTTTCTTCGCAAGAAAGAGCGGGATCAGATGAAGTTCAGAACTCCCCGGCGTTCGCCCGGCGGTCTTCAACGTTTGGCACGCGCGGGCGGACTCTTCTTTGGCATCACGTCGGTCTGTGCGGCCACGGGGCACGCCGGCGCCGATGATCGTTTTTGGAGTCTCCAGGGGGCGCCGGGATTTGAAACCCCGAACTTCAACGGCGCTTTCGCCAATCCGTTCTATTGGTCCGATTTCTCCGCGCCGACCTTGAACGACACCGTCTACTTTGGCGGCGGGCCCGGCGTGCCGCCGCCCAACCCGGCCAATCCGAACGGCACCAACCCTCACACTGTCTATTTCGGTGATTTCAATCACCACTCCTTCGTCAGCGGCGTCCAAACACGGACGCCCGCCGTCGATGCAACGGTGGCGAGGGTCACGATTCATGATGAAGACTGGACCTTTGACTTCGGGAGCGGCATGGGCGGTTGGGCTCCGACTCTGCCCGCCCCGAGCATCGGGAGTCTCTCCGTCAGCCAGCAAACCGTGCTCGCGGATGTTGCCGGCTCCCACGCCGGCCTCAGCATCCGCTCGGGCACGATGAACAGCAACTCGGTCGTTCATATCGCCCAGGGTCAGGCAACTCTGGCCGGGCCCAGTTCGGGAACGGTGGATGTCTCCGGTCCGTCCGCACGCTGGAATGTCGGCGCATGGATCGATCTTGGAGTCGTCGGACAGGGCACGGTTCGAGTCAGCGACGCGGCCACCGTTGCGGTTGCCGACAGAGTCTCCGCCGGTCTCTCGGACGGCGCCTCCGGCCGGATCGAGGCGCTCAGCGGCGGGCGGTTTCTGGCGCAAGGAACCATCGAACTGGGAAGCGGGAACCAGAACAGCGGCGCTGTCATCAGTTCGTTGCTGGCCCAGGGCGGCGGCTCGCTCGTGAGTTCCCAGAACTTCTTTGTCGGTGCGAGCGGTCCGGGGATCGCCATTGTGTCATCGGGAGCGCGGCTCATCGCCGCTCAGACCTTGCGTGTTGGATCGCTGAGCCAGGCACGCTACTCGAGCCTCAACATCTCCGGCGGCAGCGCCGTCGAAGCGCTTGAGGTGCAGGTCGGTTCCGTTGGATCGCACTATGACTTTGATACCTTCGTCAACGTGAGTTCGGCCACGCTTTCCGCCACGAACAACCTCATCGTTGGGGCCAACAACGCGACCGGCCAGGTGGATGTCGGGCAGGGCGGCGTCATCGAGTCGATCAACTCGGGGATCTACTTGGGAATCGGCACCAGTGCCGGCGCCGTCAATGCCTATGACTTCAGCCGGCTCTCATCCGTGTTCGGCGTCGTCGGGGCCGATCCCGGGGCGTACGGCTCACTTTCCCTTCAGAGCGGCTCTTCCTGGACGCTGGGCGATTCCCTTTTGATCGGTGCCAATGGCGACGGGGACATGACCGTGAGCGATTCGTCCGTCGACGTGGGCTACTTTCTCGGTGTCGGCTATTGGACCGGATACGGATCCGGGAGCAGGGGCTATGTCGAGGCCAACGCCGCGAGCAACGTGCACGTCACCGACAACATCGTTGTGGGTTCGGGGCCCGTGGCCGTCGGGTACCTGAACCTGAGCGACCTGGGCACAACGGTCCTATCGGATAGGATCATCGCGATCGGAGTCGCGGGGGGCAACGGCTCGGTTGCCGTGAGCAACAGCGCTGTGCTTGAGGCCCCGACAAACGCGCTGAACGTAGGTCTCGACGGCGCGGGCGCCCTGACCGTCTCCGGCGGCGGGCACGCTCACAGCCTCTTCGGCCGCGTCGCTCGCCTTGGCGGCAGCGTCGGCACCGCGATGGTCACCGGTGCGCATTCCCGCTGGGATGTGTCCGGCACCATGTTCGTCGGAGGCCACTCCTCCACCGGCGAAGGAGGCCTGGGCTCACTGGTCGTGCGCAACGACGGCGCCGTCACCGTCGAGACGACGCTTGAAACCTGGAACCAGGGAACGGTCGATGTCCGTGGGGGCGGCCGAATACAGGTCGGCACCGGCGATTCCGCCACGGTCCCGCCGGGGTCCATCCGGGTCGGCCCCGGCGGCACCGTTGCCGGCACCGGTCTGCTCTTGGGCGATGTCATCGTGAACGGCGGGACGCTCAGCCCCGGCCACTCCCCCGGCGCCCTGACGATCGACGGATCATTCTCGCTCGATCCTTCGAGCACCATGCTCATGGAAGTCGGCGGAACTCAACAGGGATCTTACGATCAGGTCCGGCTGCTCGGCTCTCCGGTCGTTGCGCTTGATGGCACGCTCACACTCTCGTTTGTCAACGATTTCTCTCCACGGGCCGGAGATGTCTTCAGCCTGCTCCTGACCGGCGACTCGACTCTGGTGACCGGTTCATTCACCGACATCGACGTTCAGAATCTCCTGCCCGGTTGGAACTACGCGCTGGGGTTCGATCCCACAGGTCACACCGTGCAGGTGCATTCGCTCAACGACGGCACGTACGGCCATCCGCCGCCGTGCCCCGCCGACTACAACCAGGACGGCGGTATTGACGGAGCGGACGTCTCATCGTTCTTCGCCGATTGGGAGACCGGCAATACCGCCGCGGATGTCAACAAGGATGGCGGGATCGACGGCGCCGATGTGTCGGCGTTCTTTGAAGCCTGGGAGAACGGCGGATGCTGAACAAGCAATGCGCGGATCACCGCGTTTGAATCGCGTTCGCCGCGATTGCGAACGTCGCTGCACGATCGCCATCGCTTGAGGCCCTACGACCGCCGACAGGCGACGCGCCCTTACCAAGATCGGCAAAGGCGATGCGCTGGCACGCCCCGACCGCGCCGGCGGGTCAAGCAACTCTGCGCTGAACGCGTGCGGCCGCGCATATGCAAGGATCACGTGCCGCCCCACCGGCAGCGTGGCATCAATTGAAGCTGAATGAAGCGCCGGATCTTCATCGAGCCCGAAACCCGCGATCTGGTCCGTCGCGATCCCGACGGGCAGCCTTGTGCTGGATGTGTCGAACAGGCCCGACGGCTTTTTTACGGGGACTCGCCACTTGACCGGGAGTTGCCTCTCGGTCTTGAATCGGATCGTCGTCGGGAACCCGAATCCCGACCGTTTTGAAACGCTCTTCGTGAAGTGGCCCGGATCGGTGGGCGGTGAGGACCTCGGCGTGCCGGCGATGGACGGCAACGCCATCCGCGGGCGATGACGGCGTGGTGTCTGGGCCGTTCACAGTCGCCGAGAAGAGCAGCCATATCGGCGCGCGGAAGGATTCCCGGCATCTCCCGCGGCTCCAACGCGTCACGCGGAGCCTGCTGAAGCTGGACGCCACGAGAAAGAACTCGTTGCGGGGCAATGAACTTGCGGCGAATCTGTGCCCGTCTCTTCATACGTCTTCAGCCCTTGAATCATTCTGCCCGGCCCCTAACCGAGCTTTCACCGTACTTTGCGACGGCCTTGACCCGGCCTGCGGGGGGTGGGCGTCCGTGGTTAGTGGCTCCTATCATCCGGGCATGAGCGCACTTCGATCCCGTTCGGTCTGGTTTTCTCCCACGTTCGCCGCGGCGTGCGTGCTGGGCATCTGCTTTGTCGCCGGCATGTCGGTCCGGAGCGGCGCGAGGCCGATGCCGGCGCCCGCGGCCGCGACGGTCGGCCTTGTGGACATCCGCAAGCTGATGAACAGCCTGGATGAGCTCAAGGCCCGCAACGAGGGCGTCGCGGCCAAAGGCAAGAGCCTGCAGGACAAGCTGGCGGACCTGGACAAGCAGATCAAGGACATCGACAACGAGATGAAGCTGCTGCCGGAGAACGAGACCCGCAAGCGCACCGAGAAGGTGGCGCTCAAGTTCGAGCTGCGTGCGACGCTGGAGGCGCGGGCCAAGGCGTACCAGCAGATGATCAACCTGGAGAACGGGGAGATCCTGAACGATCTGTACACCAAGGTGCAGAAGGCCGCGGGCCAGTTCGCCGCCCGCGAGGGGTACGACTTCATCGTGATCGACGATCGGGCGATCTCGCTGCCGCCCAACGGGACGGACAAGGAGTACAACGAGATCATCCTGACCAAGCGGCTGCTGCACGTGAAGGACGGCTTCGACGTGACGGACTCGCTGCTGACCATGATGAACAACGAGTACTCGGCGAGCCTGAAGAAGCAGTAAGGCGTCGCGCTGGTTCGCGCCGTACGCTCCGGAACGGATGACGGCGCTGGTACTGACACCCATCGTGCTGGTCGGCTCGCTCGCGGCGGGCTTTCTGGGTGCGCTCACGGGTCTGGGCGGGGGCGTGGTGATCGTCCCGCTGCTGGTGCTGATCTTCGGCGTTGACATTCATTACGCCATCGGCGCTTCGCTGGTGGCGGTGATCGCGACCTCGTCGGGGTCGGCGGCGGCGTACGTGCGCGACGGGTACACGAACGTTCGGATCGCGATGCTGCTGGAGGTGGCGACGGTGGCGGGCGCGCTGTGCGGGGCGTGGCTGGCGCGGTACACGCCGGGGCCGACGATCGCGGTGATCTTCGGGGTGGTGGTGCTGTACACGGCGGTGTCGGCGCTGAAGCCGCCCGCGCCCCGGCCGCTGGACGAGCGGCCCGATCCGTTGGCGACGCTGCTCAAACTCAACGGCTCGTACCCGGCGGATGGCGGGATCAAGCGGTATTACCCGCACCGGGTGCCGTGGGGGTTCCTGGTGATGCTGTCGGCCGGGGCGCTCTCCGCGCTGCTGGGGATCGGCTCGGGGATCGTGAAGGTGCTGGCGATGGACCGGCTGATGCGGCTGCCGTTCAAGGTCTCCACGACGACGAGCAACTTCATGATCGGGGTGACGGCGGCGGCGAGCGCGGGCGTGTACCTGCACCGCGGGCAGATCGAGCCGGGGCTGGCGATGCCGGTGGCGTTGGGCGCGCTGGGGGGATCGTTCCTGGGGGCCAAGACGCTGCCTCGGATCAAGACCAAGACGCTGCGGATGGTGTTCGCGGTGGTGGTGTCGGTGGCGGCGGTGCAGATGATGTACAAGGCGGCGACGGGGAAGATGTGAACAGCATGGACGAGACGCTGCAACAACACAGTGTTGGACCGCCGAGGCTCGAGGCGATGCTGAGCCGGGTGCTGTCGCTGGGCGTGTACGCCGCGGCGGGGATGGCCGTGCTGGGTGGCGTTGTGTACCTGGTGCAGCACGGGGGCGAGACGGTGTCGTACGCGCGGTTTGACGGAGAGCCGGGGGGCCTGACGGACCCGGCGCGGATCGTGAGCGGGGCGCTGGGCGGTGACGGGCGCGCGATGGTGCAGGCGTCGGTGCTCATCCTGATCGCGACGCCGATCATCCGGGTGCTGGCGTCGCTGGTGTTGTTCGTGGTGACGCGGGATCGGCTGTATGTCGCGGTGACGCTGCTGGTGCTGGTGCTGCTCTGCCTGGGGTTGTGGGGGGCGATCGAATGAAGCGGCCGTGCGTGTTCCTGGATCGCGACGACACGCTGATCGAGTGCACGAGCCTGCCGCCGCCACCGCCGCCGGCGGCGAAGGGTGACTTGGTCGATCCTGCGCTGGTGCGGCTGCTGCCGGGCGTGCTGGAGGGGTGCGAGAGGCTCGCGGCGGCGGGGTTCGCGCTCGTGGTGGTGACCAACCAGGGCGTGGTGGCGCGGGGCGGGACGCACACGAGGCACGTGGAGCGAGTGAACGACCGCGTGCGTGAGTTGCTCACGCCGCGGGGAAGGCCGCTGGTGGAGGCGGTGTACTACTGCCCGTTCCACCCCAAAGGCGCTGTGGCGCCGTGGGTACGGGAGCACGCGTGGCGCAAGCCGGGCGCGGGGATGATCCTGGCGGCGGCGGAGGACCTGGATCTGGACCTGGCGACATCGTGGCTGATCGGCGATGCGCAGCGGGACATCGACGCGGCGGAGAGCGCCGGGCTGCTCGGGCGCGCGGTCAGGGTGGGCGATGGCGTGAGTTTCGCGGCGGCGGTGGAGCGGGTGGTGCGTGGCGCGTGAGCGGGAGATCAGCAGCCCAGTTCCCAGTGGAGGAAGAAGAAGTCGACATCGGAGCCGTCGATGCCGCCGTCTTCGTTGACGTCGGCGCCGGGCAGGCCGCGTTCCCAGTCGAAGAAGAACGCGTCGACGTCGGTGCCGTCGATGCCGCCGTCGTTGTTGTAGTCGCCGGTGGGATCGACGGAGATGGTGGCGATGGCGCTGGGGAAGCAGCCGCAGGAATCGCAGACCAGGCAGTCGTAATCGCCGCCGCCGTTACAGTCCACTCCCTGGACGAAGAGGGTGTTGGAGTCGACGTTGTAGTAGATGTTGTTCTGGCCTTCGACGAGGGGGACGAACTCGCCCTGGGCGTTGCGCTTGCGCCACTGGAAGGAGAGCGAGCCGCTGCCGGTGGCCTGGACGGTCATCTGGAAGAACGCGCCCGAGTTGAGTGCGCCGCCGACGGGTTGCTCGGTGATGGAGACGCCGGAAGAGCCGAAGAAGATTGTGCCGTTCTGGGAGTTGCCGCCGCTGGGGCCGCGGTTGGCGGTGATGTTGCCCACGGGCATGGTGATGTTGCAGGCGTAGATGGCGATGCGGCCGCCGCCGCCGGGGCCCCAGGTGCCGCTGCCGCCGGTGCCGCCGTTGGCCTGCACCAGTCCGGAGCCGGCGAGCTGGCCGGCGCGGATAAAGAGGCTGCCGCCCGAGCCGGCGCCCGCTGAAGACGGGGGCTGAGCGCCATTGGCGGCGAGCGTTCCGCCGACCGTGAGGACCTGGGTGACGTTGAGCTGGATGGCGCCGCCGCCGCGGCCGCCGGGGTTACCGACGTAGTTGCCGCCGCCGCTGCCGAGTTCAAGGGGCTGGGTCGCGGAGCCGTAGGGCAGGCCGCCGCGGAAGGGGCCGGCGTCGCCGCCGCGGCCGCCGTATCCGCCGCCGGCCGCGCCGATGCCGCCGTTGGTGCTGGCCTGGCCAGCGCCGGGGCCGGTGTCCGAGGGGAAGCCGCGGCCGTTGGCGTTGATGGTGGAGCCGGTGGGGATGGTGGTGTTGCCGGCGACGTTGATGGTGACCGGGGCGCCAATCGGGGAGTTGATGGTGCTGTTGCCGGCCAGCGTGAGATTGCCTTCGATGGTGTTGGTCCCGGCCAGTTCAACGCGAGAGGCGCCCGAGACAGAGACATCACCGTGGACTGTCTGCGAGACGGAACATTCGGCGTTGGCAGCGTTCTGGACGGTGAGCGATGCGCAGGAGAGATCGGAGGTGATGGGGGTGGGGGCGCCCAGCGTGGTGGTGTTGTTGTCGATGATGATGGCGGGGTAGGGGGCCGCGGCGAGTTTGGTGAGGACGGTGCCCGCGCCGCCGCGAGAGGGCTGGCTGCTGGCGCTGAATCCGCCGGCGGCGGCGATGGTGCCGGAGAAAGAGGAGGCGTTGAAGTACGCGGCGATGCGTCCGCCGCCGCCTGCGCCCCAGGTGTTGCCGCCGCCGTTGGAACCGTGGGCGGTGATGGAGCCCGCGCCGGCGAGCGTGTCGGTATTGATCCAGATGGAGCCGCCCGATCCGGAGCCGGCGGAACTGAAACCCACCGCACCGTTAGCGGCGATCGTGCCGGCGACGGTAAGTGTTCCGGAGACGTCCAGCCGCAGCGCGCCGCCGCCGGCGCCAGCGGGGTTGCCGATCCAGTTTCCGCCGCCGCTGCCGAGTTGTGTGGGCTGGGTGATCAAGCCGTAGGCGATGCCGCCGGAGAAGTTGGACGATGAGCAACCGTTGCCGCCGTACGCACCGCCGGTGCCGCCGATGCCGCCGTTGGTGCTGGCGATGCCCCGGCCGGGGCCGGAGTCTCCCGGGAAGCCCAGGCCGCTCAGGTTCATGATGGAGCCTGCGCCGACGGTGCAGTGGCCGCCGATGATGAGGCGCAAGGGGGTGGCGGGTGTGTGTGCCAGTGTGCTGGCGCTGTTGGCCAGGGTGAGATTGCCGCCGAAGGAGTTGGTGCCGTTGTACTCAACGCGGGCGCCGCCGGTGATGTCGACGTTGCCCGCGACGGTCTGGGGCACGGAGTAGACGACGTTGGCCGACGTGGCGATGAGCACGGAGGCGGGGTTGAGGTTCACGCCGATCGGGGTGATCGCGCCGAGAGTGCCGCCGGCGTTTTCGATTCGCAGCGCCGGGTTGGCGTCGGCGGCGCGCTTGGTCAGGATCGTTCCCGCGCCGGCGCGGGGTGGGGTGCTGCTGCCGCCGAACCCGCCGGTGGCGTCGATGGCGCCCGAGTAAGTTGAGGAGTTGTAGTAGATCGCGATGCGGCCGCCGCCGCCGCCGCCCCAGGAGTTGCCTCCGCCGTTACCTCCGCTGGCGGAGATCGAGCCGGCGCCGGCGAAGACGCCGGTGTTGATCCAGAGTGAGCCGCCCGAGCCGCTGCCGGAGGAACCGGCCGCTTGAGCGCCGTTGGCGGTGATAGTGCCGTTGACGGTAAGTGTTCCGGTGACGTCCAGCCGCAACGCGCCGCCGCCCCTGGCGGCGGGGTTGCCGACGAAGTTGCCGCCGCCGCTGCCGAGGTCTGTGGGCTGGGTGATGGACCCGTACGCGACGCCGCCGGCGAAGTTTGAAGAGGAGCAACCGTTGCCGCCGTACGCGCCGCCGGCGCCGCCGAAGCCGCCGTTGGTGCTGGCGGTGCCGCGGCCGGGGCCGGTGTCGCCGGCGAAGCCCAAGCCGGTGAAGTTGAATAGCGATCCCGCGCCCACGGTGCAATCGCCGCTGATGATGAGCCGCAGCGCGGAGCCCGCGGCGTGCGCGAGGGTTGTGCCGCTTCCGCTGAGCGAGAGGTTGCCGCCGACGGAGTTGACGCTGGTCAACTCGGCGCGGGAGACGCCGGAGATGTCGACGTTCCCCGCGATGGTCTGGGGCACGGAGCAGACGACGTTGGCGGCGGTGGCGATGGTGATGGAGGCGGCGTTGAGGTTCACGCCGATGGGCGTGTTCGCGCCGGTCGTTCCGCCGGCGTTTTCGACGCGGAGCGTGGGGTTGGCGTCCGTTGCGAGTTTGGTGAGGATGGTGCCCGCCCCTGCGCGGATCGGAGCGCTGCTGGCGCTGAAGCCGCCGGTGGCGGAGAAGGAACCGGCGAAACTCGAACTCGCGTAATACACGGCGATGCGTCCGCCGCCGCCGGCGCCCCAGGAGTTGCCGCCGCCGTTGGCGCCGTTGGAGGAGAGGGCGCCCGATCCGGTGAATGTTCCTGCCGTGATCCAGATGGAGCCGCCCGACCCGCTGCCCGCCGAGCCCGCGCCCTGGGCACCGTCGGCGAGGACCGAGCCGCCGACGGTCAGCGTGCCCGCGACGTCGAGGCGGACGCATCCGCCGCCCGCGCCGGCGGGGTTGCCGACGTAGTTTCCGCCGCCGCTGCCGAGGTTGGCGGGTTGAGCGATGGAGCCGTACGCGGAGCCGCCTGCGAAGTTGGACGACGAGCAGCCGTTGCCGCCGTACGCGCCGCCGGTGCCGCCGACGGAGCCGTTGGAACTGGCGATGCCGCGGCCGGGGCCGGTATCGCTGCCGCCGCCGCGGCCGGTGACATCGATACGGCTGGCGACTCCGCCGGCGTTGCTCTGGATGGAGAGGTCGCCGGTGATGATGAGGTGCATGCCCTCAACGACATCGCCGGGGCCGTACGTGAAACTCTGGTTGGCGGAGTGCGTGAGCACGGCGGGGTTGGAGCCGCTGCGTTCGAGCGCGAGGGAGGCGATGGTTTGTCGGCCGTTCACCGTGAGGGTGGTGCCTCGGACGGTGATCTGTGCCGTGGAGAGGGGCACGCCGGCGACCGTGGTATCGGCAGGGCCGATGGTGGTGGGGGCTGTAATAAGGACGGGCTGAGCGGACGCGAACGATGCCGCGGCCGCGACGAGTGCCCACGCCGCCGGGTGTGAGGAACGCATGAGAGCCTCCCGAAAGAAAATGCCG
>JBGAMO010000282.1:0-2386 GCA_044222845.1 Phycisphaerales bacterium | reverse complement strand
AGATTGATCAGCTTGGTTTCATCAAAGAACGGAACGAATACCTCTCCGGCCTTCGGGTCGCCTCGGCCGCCGATCCAGATCGGCAGGTCGATCTCGCCGCGGCGGCTTCTGATTGTGACCACCTCGCCGTTGCGAAGCCCCAGTTTCGCGGCGTCGTCGCGGTTGAGCTCCACATAAGCCTTGGGCATCGCGCGATGCAGTTGCGGTATGCGGCGCGTCATCGTGCCCGTGTGCCAGTGCTCCAGCACACGTCCCGTGCACAGCCAGAACGGATACTCCTTGTCCGGCATCTCGGGCGGGAACTCGTGCGGGCGGAACCAGATCAGGGCCTTGTCATCCTTGGTGACCGAGTGGTAGAACTGGAAGTCTTTCCCCTTGGCGACGTAAGAATCATCAAAGCCGGAGAAACGCCAACGCGTTTCCCGCCACGAGCCGTCGGGCTGCTGCACGACTGGCCAACGAAGCCCGCGAGACTTGACGTACTCCTCGTACGGCGCGAGGTCCTTGTGCTTGTGGCGGCTGAAGAGCCGGTACTCGTTGAAGAGCCGCTCGTCCACGTTCACGTCGTAGTAATGCTCCCAATTCCAGATCGGCACTTCCTTCCCGGCGCGATCCGTCGTCCGGAACAGCCACTGGCCGTCCTTGTCCTTCATGCCCGGGTCGCCCAGTTCCATCATCTTGTGCGAAACCGCGATCGTCTGCCAGCAGTCGTCGCGTGCCTCGCCCGGCGGCTCGACCATTTTGAACCACTGCTGCGTCCGCCGCTCGCTGTTGCCGTACATGCCGTTCTTCTCGACCCACATCGCGCTGGGGAGGATCAGGTCGGCGAGTTCCGTCGTGGCCGTGGGATACACATCCGACACGATGAGAAACTTGTCCTTCAGGCCCTTCTTCCTCAGGAAGTTCCGTTCCAGGTTCGGGAGGGTCTGGCCCGGATTGGTCACTTGAACCCACACGGTCGTGACATCCCCGCCCTGATCCGTGGGTGTGTTGAACCGCTTGAACAACTCGACCGCGTGGTAACCGATCTTCGGGCTGATCCGTCCTTCCGCAAGGTTCCAATGCTCTTCGGCGTGCTTGCGATGCTCTGGATTGGCAATCGCCAGTCCGCCCGGGAGCAAATGGCAAAGCGTGCCGACCTCGCGCGCCGTGCCGCACGCCGACGGCTGGCCTGTCAGGCTCGTCGCCGCATCCCCCGGTTTGCCGAAGTGCCCCGAGAGCAGGTGAATCCCGTGCACGATGCAGTTGATCGCCGTGCCGCGCGTGTGCTGATTGAAGCCCATGCACCACAGGCTGTTGATCCGAATATCACGACGGGCGAACAGCGCCCCGAGCATCCGGATCTTCTCGGCGGGCACGCCCGAGAGCTCCTCGACCTTCTCCGGCGTGTACGGGGCGACCGCCGCCTCGAACTCAGCAAACGTCATGGGAACGCCGAGCATTTCCGGAGCGGTCTTCTCGTCCGGCTTGGGTCCCAGTTGGCGGAAGTTGCAGAAGCTCTCGACAAACGCACGGTCACAGCCGCCGTTTTTCACAAGCAGGTGGGCGATCCCGTTGGCGATCGCCAGGTCGCCGTGGGGCTTGAAGTAGAGCACATCGTCGGCAAGATCGCTCGTCCGGGTTCGACGCGTGGTCATGTCGATGATCGTGACCTTTTCGCCCCGCGTGCGGCGATCCACCAGGCGCGAGAAGAGCACCGGGTGCATCTCCGCCATGTTGTTTCCCCACATGATCGCCACATCACACTTGTCCAGGTCGTCGTACACGCCCGGCGGCTCGTCCACACCGAACGTGGAGAGGAACCCCGTCACCGCGGAGGCCATGCACAATCTTGGGTTGGCGTCGATCAGGTTTGTTCCCAGCCCGGCCTTGACGAACTTGTTCGCGGCGTATCCCTCCGGGATCGTCCATTGGCCCGAGCCATAGAACGAGAAGCCCTTGGGATTCGCCATGATTCTCTTGGCCACGATCTCGATCGCATCGTCCCAGGAGATCGGAACCAGTTTCCCATCCTTGCGGAGCATCGGTGTGGTCAGTCGGTCTTTCCCGTACAGCGCCAGGCCCACGTGATAGCCCTTGACGCACAAGAGTCCCTTGTTCACCTCGGCCTTCTGGTCACCTTGGATCGCCACCACCCGTCCGTTCTCGGTGCCGACCATCACATGGCAGCCGGTCCCGCAGAAGCGACACGGCGCCTTCTGCCACCGAAGCGATGCGACCTCGGGCTGCGGCTGAAGCACCGGGAGCGCAATGGCCCTGGCCGCGCCCGCGGCCGCGGCGGTTGCCGTGGCCATCGCTGTTGCCTTGACAAACGTGCGGCGATCAACCGTCAGCATGCGCGTTCTCCTCGGTTTGTTCGGCGCCCGCGACACCCTCGCTCCCCGGC